>CAXIAX010000048.1:0-19870 GCA_964021785.1 uncultured Flavobacteriales bacterium | reverse complement strand
TACATTTGGTGTAGCTGGATCAGTAACTGTTAATTTAATTATCATTAAACTATCACAGCCTGTGGTATTAGGTATTGTATCAAAATAAACTCCTGTGCTTGTCCATGATTTTCCTGATGGACTTGAATAGTTTGTTGGTACAGTTGTAGAAATAGTATCGTAACTTGGGTAACACACTTCTATTAAGTTGGCATTCTTAGGTTTTGTTCCTGTTGCTCCATCCAAATATTCTTTTACGACATATTCTGATTTTGTTAAATCATATTCGAATAGCAATCCAAGATTATTAATTCCCCCACTTGTTGTGGTTCCGTATAAAACTCCATTACTAGCTTCCAATAATCCTCCTTCTGGATTTGCTCCTGTTTTATACGAATTGAAATCTACTAATACTGTTAACGTATTTGTTAAGGTGTTGTATTCATATAAAGTTCCAAAATTATGAGCTCCTCCAGATTGAGTCGTTCCATAAATATTATCTCCTTTTACAACTACACTTCCTTTTGGCTTAGCTCCTTCACTTCCTGATGTATTAAAAATATGTAATAAGGTAGTCGGATTAGCTGCAGCTGGGTCAAATTCAAACAACACTCCTTTTCCTGATCCATTACCTCCTCCCGAAAGTGAACCATAAAGCTTTCCATTTGCTGCTGTCATTGTATTTCTATCTGCTGTTCTACCTGTTGCATACAATAAATCATAAGCTATAGACAAGGTATTAGTTGCTGGATCATATTCATAGATTGCTCCCAAACTATTTGCTCCTCCTACACTTGCTATTCCATAAAGTTTTCCATTTAATTCTGTCATTTTCCCATTAGGAACTGAACTTCCTGTTGGTGAAAAATCAGCCTTTTTGGAATAAGTTTTAGTTATTGGATTAAATTCAAATATTACTCCTTCGTTATTTAATCCTCCTTTACTTGTTATTCCAAACAATCTTCCATTGGTTGTTTTTGTTAATGCGGTTAATGGAATACTTCCTGAATCTACATGTGGCAAGGTATATTCAATTGAATAACTGTTTGCTACTGGATCAAATTTATACAAATTACCGTCATATCCTATTCCGTAAATATTACCATTACTCAGTTGTTCCAATCCTCCATAAATACGATAATCATTTACAAATGAATACATAACTGTATCGTTACCGTCTTTTTTCAACTTAAAAATTGTTCCTCTAGAACTGGCTCCTCCTGCAGAAGTTGTTCCCCATACATTTGGTGTAGCTGGATCAGTAACTGTTAATTTAATTATCATTAAACTATCAAAACCACAATGATTGGTAATTGTATCAAAATATACTCCTGTACTTGTCCATGATTTTCCTGATGGACTTGTGTAAGTTGAAGCTACATTAATATTAATTGTCGAATCTGAGTTTGCGCAAGGTGGAACTTGAGATAATTTAGAAATAAATATATCCGTATTCCCAATAGCCGTTAAGGTTTTCATTCCTACTCCAGGATCAAAATCTGAAGTTCCTGAAAAATACCCTGTAGTATGTACATTTAGATTTACATCTACTGTTATAGATTGTCCATAATCATCTTCAGTTCCACCCAATTGTTTTGCCCAAACAAAATTACCTGAAACATCCAATTTAGAAATAAAGATATCTTTACCTCCTACAGCTGTCAAATTTGATGTTCCCGCTCCTGGGTCAAAATCTGTCGTTCCAGAAAAAACTCCTGTTGTATAAACATTACCATAGGTATCTGTTGAGATAGATTCCCCGTGCTCTAGACTAGAACCTCCAATTTGTTTTGCCCAAATATAATTACCTGAACCATCCATCTTTAGAATAAAAACATCTACATTTCCTCCACTAGTAAGTTCAGCTATATTAATTCCTGGGTCAAAATCAATTTTCCCTAAAAAATGACCGGTAGTGTAAACATCTCCAGAATTATCAACTGTTATAGACTGTGGATACTCTACACTTGTAGATCCTATTTGTTTTACCCATACAAAATTCCCTGAAGCATCTAATTTTGAAATATACATATCTAAGGAGCCTGAAGATATTAAGTTTACTGAACTTGCTCCTGGATCAAAATCTGCTGTTCCATAAAAATATCCTGTAGTATAAACATTCCCGCTTGCATCTGTTGCTATAGATTGACCAAAATCTTTATTTGAACCTCCCATTTGTTTTGCCCATACAAAATTTCCTGAGTTATCTAATTTTGAAATGAATATATCAGAACTTCCAGCTGAAGTTAAATTACTTGTGCCTGTTCCTGGATCAAAATCTGCCGTACCTTCAAATTGACCGATTGTATAAACATTTCCTGAAGCATCTAAAGTAATTGATGTTACATAGATTGAATTAATACCTCCCAATTGCTTTGCCCAAACAAAATTACCTGAAGGATCTAATTTTAAAACAAAAACATCTCTATTTCCTACTGCAGTTAAATTAGCAACACCATACCCTGGATTGAAATCTACTTTCCCCGCAAAATATCCTGTTGTATAAATATTTCCAGAAGCATCTGTAGTTATAGATTCTCCATATTCATAACTCGGACCTCCAAGTTGTTTTACCCATACAAAATTTCCTAAAGCATCAACTTTTGAAATAAATATATCATCATTTCCTTTTGAAGTTAAAAATTTTTTGCCTGCTCCTGGATCAAAATCTACTGTTCCCGAAAAATGTCCTGTGGTATAAATATTTCCAGAGGCATCCGTAGATATTGACTGTCCTTCGTTACTACTTGCACCACCTAACTGCTTTGCCCATTCAAAACCACCTGAAATATTTAATTTTGAAATAAATATATCATTACCTAGAGCCGATAAATTTGATGTGCTCGTTCCTGGATCAAAATCTGAAGTTCCTGAAAAATATCCTGTAGTATAAACATTCTCATTTATATCTGTTGCGATTGACTGCCCAAAATCATCTTCCGTTCCTCCTAAATGTTTTGCCCAAACAAAATTACCTAAACCATCCAATTTTGAAACAAATATATCTTGATCTCCTGCAGATGTCAAATTTGATGTTCCAACCCCTGGGTCAAAATCTGAAGTTCCAGAAAAAATACCTGTTGTATATACATTTCCTGAAACATCTGTTGTGATAGATTGTCCATACTCTTTTCCTGAACCTCCCATTTGTTTTGCCCATAAATAATTACCTGAATCATCTAATTTTAATACAAAAACATCTACTCCTCCATTATTAGATAAATTGGCTACATTAGTTCCAGGGTCAAAATCAACTGTTCCATAAAAATTTCCTGTTGTGAATACATTTCCTAAATTATCTACGGCTATAGATTGCGCATATTCTACACTTGTAGATCCTATTTGTTTTACCCATACAAAATTCCCTGAAGCATCTAATTTTGAAATATACATATCTAAGGAGCCTGAAGATATTAAGTTTACTGAACTTGCTCCTGGATCAAAATCTGCTGTTCCATAAAAATATCCTGTAGTATAAACATTCCCGCTTGCATCTGTTGCTATAGATTGACCAAAATCTTTATTTGAACCTCCCATTTGTTTTGCCCATACAAAATTTCCTGAGTTATCTAATTTTGAAATGAATATATCAGAACTACCAACTGAAGTTAAATTACTTACCCCTATTCCTGGATCAAAATCTGCAGTACCTTCAAAACGACCAATTGTCAATACATTTCCAAAAGCATCTAAAGAAACTGATGTTACATAAATTGATTTGATACCTCCCAATTGCTTTGCCCAAACAAAATTCCCTGAAGAATTCAGTTTTAAAACAAAAACATCTCTATTACCTACTGCAGTTAAATTAGCTACACCATACCCAGGATTAAAATCTACTGTCCCTGCAAAATATCCTGTTGTATAAACATTTCCAAAAGCATCTGTAGTTATAGACTCTCCATATTCATAACTTGAACCTCCTAAATGTTTTACCCATACAAAATTTCCTGAAGCATCAACTTTGGAAATAAATACATCATCATTCCCTTTTGAAGTTAAAAGCGCTTTGGCTGTTCCTGGATTAAAATCAACAGTTCCCGTAAAATGTCCTGTGGTATATACATTCCCAAATACATCTGTGGCTATTGACTGACTTTTGTTACTACTGGCACCTCCTAACTGCTTTGCAAACTCGAAAGTTTGCCCAATCGAGACTAAGCTCATTAAGAATAAAAAAATGGTAAGAAAAGCGAGATAACTTTTCCTGTTTAAGAGCTTTTGAACTTCCCTTAGATTTTTGGTTTGAGTAAAATTTTTCATAGTTCTATGGTTTTATTTCTGATATGCTGATTTTGTGTGGTACTCTATTATTAATAATTTTCTTGCCAATCATTTTTCACATGTTTGACACTTATTTTAAACTTTATTCAACTTTTTTGTAACCTTTTTTTATTCTTTACCGTATAGTTTTATATTATAGCCTATTCTACTTTAGAATAAGAGGTAATATTTGTTAATTATAGATTTACTTATTTAGTACTAATTAATTTGTAATTACTTTCTATTTGTATCTCATTTGATTCAAATAAAAAGAAGAATTTTTCTTTCTTGTAAAACATCTGACTTTAAGAATGTTTCAAACAAGCAAAGACCACGTGTATTTTCACAGCTACAAGATTAAGGCATATATTTTCTAATTCAAATACGTAGTACTACGTATATTCACCTATTCTCTTAGTGTCAATCATACAATTGCTAATTATTTGCATATCAATTATTTAAAAGCGTAAAATCATCACTTATAAACATAATCAAATAAAATTGTTGAAAAAATAAAATACTCCACTACTAACTCTAAGTAATATATTGAGTAAAAACTAAGTACTAAGTAAAATACTGAAACTGATCAGAAATTGATTTAATTGGAACAAATTAAGACACTAAAAAAACACCTTTAAACGTAAAAAAATCCATCCAATATAATTGGATGGATTTTTATTTTTAAGCCTATTACAATTAACTTTTGAGAAGTATTAAATAACTTAAAAAAAAACAACTTTTGGTATTTTTTACATTGTTTAAATCTGATACAAGATTAGCTAATTTTTGAAATAATTCATATACGTAGTACTACGTATTTTTTGATACCTCAAAAGGATTATCAGACTACAGATTAAACCTATCTTTTATAGTTGTTTTTTGTATTTATATTCGGACATAATAAATAAAATATGGAGCAAAAAAAAGGAGTTGAATAATAAATCAACTCCTCTCTTTAGTACAATTTTATATATTTTCATCAAAGCCTTAATACAATTTTTTTGTAGAATAACGGAACGAGAATAGAGTATAAAACAGCCATTAAGAACATACCTAAGAAATAAAAACTTAGTACAGTAGTTGTACTTCCCATTATTTCGGATGTCTCTGTTGCTTGAGCTATGTACTCTTCTTCTGTTTTATCTGTAAAAAAAGCATTGTTCTTTTGTATTGTTTCATAAGGAACAGCTAGCGCTTGTTCTACAGCTGCTTTTACATGTCTCTCCAAAAAAGTTGGATTAATAAATTTGAGGTAAGTAAAAATAAAAACTGACACAATTAATATATACTTCCCTGCATTTTTAAGACTATTCTTAAAGTTGATAACGAAAGGATGAAATTCTTTATCTTTTTTCACTTGTAAATACAATCCAATAATTATTACAGCTAGTATAAAGAAGAGATTTAAATAGATTCCAATTCTAAAATGATGTGGAACTTTAAAACTATTCATCAAAAGCAACAATAATATCCATATTGCTGCAAATGAAACCGGAACTGAAACTTTTTTCTTTTCCATGATATTTATCCGTTCATTGATGCTAAAAACTCAGCATTAGTTTTTGTTCCTTTCATTCTGTCTTTCATGAATTCTATTGCTTCAATTGGGTTCATATCTGCAAGGTATTTTCTCATGATCCACATTCTCTGTAGCTCTTCTTTCCCCATCAATAAATCTTCTCTTCTTGTTCCAGAAGCAGTTATATCTATTGCTGGATAAATTCTACGGTTAGCAATTTTTCTATCCAATTGCAGCTCCATGTTACCTGTTCCTTTAAATTCTTCGAAAATTACTTCGTCCATTTTAGAACCTGTATCTGTTAATGCAGTTGCTATGATAGATAATGAACCTCCATTTTCTATTTTACGAGCAGCTCCAAAAAATCTTTTTGGTTTGTGTAATGCATTTGCATCTACCCCTCCAGAAAGTACTTTACCCGAAGAAGGAGAAACTGTATTGTATGCTCTTGCCAACCTTGTAATTGAATCCAAAAGGATACAAACATCATGACCACATTCTACCATTCTTTTTGCTTTCTCCAGTACAATATTAGCCACTTTTACGTGTCTTTCTGCTGGCTCATCAAATGTAGAAGAAACAACTTCTGCATTTACGTTTCTTGCCATATCTGTTACCTCCTCTGGCCTTTCATCAATTAATAAAATAATCAAATAAACCTCTGGGTGATTCTCTGCAATTGCATTAGCAATATCTTTCAACAATACTGTTTTACCAGTTTTTGGTTGTGCTACAATCATCCCTCTTTGTCCTTTACCTATTGGCGCAAACAAATCCATGATTCTTGTAGACATAGTTTCTTTTGAATGTCCAGTTATGTTCAATTTCTCATCCGGAAATAAAGGTGTCAAATGTTCAAAAGGAATTCTATCTCTAATAAAAGAAGGTTCTCTTCCATTCACTTTATCAACATTCAATAATGGGAAATATTTTTCTCCTGCTCTAGGTGGTCTTATTGATCCAAAAACTGTATCACCAGTTTTCAATCCGTATAATTTCACTTGTTGGTTAGATACATATACATCATCAGGAGAACTTAAATAATTGTAATCAGAAGATCTTAAGAATCCAAAACCTTCATTCATCAATTCCAAAACACCTTCCATTTTGATTAAGTTATCAAAATTGTATCCATGCTCTTCACCTGGTTTAGCTTTTGGTTGTTTACTTTTTGTATTTTGATTTCTTTCAGAATTCGATTTCCCATTTGAATTCTTCTCGGTATTTTGAGAAGGATTACTTCTTTTTTGGGGCTTTTCTGAAACTTCTTTCTTGTCCTTTTTATCTTTGTTACCTTGGTAATAAGGATTATTTGGATTATTCAAATCGGCTTTAGTTGGAACATAATCATCTGGATATGTTTTTTGCTTAGCCTTTCTTGCGTTTGGTTTATTCTTTGATCTATCATCAGGTTTCACAGCTTCTGGAGCTCTCGTTTCAACCGATTTAGTTTCTACTTTTACTGCTTCCTCTTTCTTTTCTGAAACTACCTTAGCTACTGGCTTTTTTTCCGCTCTTGGCTTTGGTGCAGGTTTTTCTTTCTTTTCTGTAATTGCCTTTTCTTTAACAAGGATATTTGGTTTTACCGCTTGTTCATCAAGTATTTTATAAATTAAATCTTGTTTTTTTAGATTCAATTTTTTGATGTTTAATTTTTGTGCAATCTCTTTTAATTCAGGTAATAACTTACCTGACAATTCTTTAATGTCGAACATATAGTATGTGTTGTGATTTCTTGATATTATTTAGATGATATTAAAATAATAAATTGGCTTGATGCCATTGTTTGTTTTTATTGATTAAATAAATAAAATGGAATTCATTTTATGAAAAAGAAAATTAAATCATTTATTTTCTTCTTTACAATTATACAACTATTTTTTATAATTTAGCAAAAAAATCTTTCAATGATACAAAGAATCCAATCCGTATACCTAGCTGTTGCACTTATTTCTATGGGATTAATCCTAGTTTTTCCATTTAGTACTTATGGAGATTATGAGTTTAATGCATTAGGATTTAATAATGGTCTAAGTGTTGCTAGTTTATATCCATTAGTTTATAATGTAATTATTTCTTTAATTCTTTCATTGCTAGCTATTTTTAGTTTCAAAAACAGAAAAAGACAAATCTTATTTTCAAGAATAAATTTTGTTGTTGTGCTTATTTTATTAGCAGTTATGTTCTGGGATTTCAATTATTTGAAAAATAGTTTACCCATTGATTCATCTGAAATTAGTTATGGAATTGGAATGTTTTTACCAATTGTAGCATTAATCTCTTTACTTATGGCAATTCGTTTTATTGTTAAAGACGAAAAGCTTATCAAATCGATGGACAGAATTCGTTAATTCTTCCTTTTACATTATCAAATACTTACTGCATGAATTCCAAAACTAAAAGTTGGTTATTACTTATTTTATTAGCCACTATCTGGGGAAGTTCTTTCATTTTGATGAAAAAATCTATGTTTGATGCAGATGGCAATGAGTTGCTAAAAGCTAATGAAGTTGCTGCCCTTAGGATATTTATATCTGGCTTTATCATGATCATTGTATTCTTTAAACACATTAAGATTGCTTTTGGTGAAAAATGGATTTTCTTTGTGTTAGTTGGTTTGCTTGGAAACCTTTTTCCTGCCTTCTTATTTACCAATGCAGAGCTATATTTATCTAGTTCAGAAACAGGGATATTAAACTCATTAGTCCCTATTTTTTCTGTTCTAGTAGCTTCTTATGTTTTTGGCCATAGAATATCAAAAAAAGCTATTGGAGGAGTTGTAATAGGACTCATTGGTACTATTCTACTAATAGTTTTCAATTCAGAAGATGTTTCTAAAATACAAATTGGCCCATCCTTGCTAGTTGTAGCCGCAACCGTTTGTTATGCTTTTAGTCTTAATATTATAAAGAATAAGTTGGATTCAATCGGTTCATTTGCTATCACTGGAATATCACTGGTATTCATGATTATCCCATGTTTTATCTATCTTCTATTCTTTTCGGATGTTACTACAAAAATTTCTGACCCTACTTATTCCACAGCATTTGGTCTTACTACAATTCTTGCAGTTGTTGGTACTACATTAGCTCTTGTCATTTTTAACCAATTGATAAAAATGACAACTTCTATTTTTGCTTCTTCTGTAACTTACCTTATTCCTGTAGTTGCTATTTTATGGGGACTTTACTTCAAAGAGCCAATTTCATGGGGAATTAGCTTTGCTGGTTTAATTATTATTGGTGTGGTAATTGTAAAAAAAGAAGAACAAAAAAGAGCTGAATTAGAAAACAAAAATGATTAACTAATTATTTATTTTCTTTACCATTTTCTGAATAAATACATTGTTAGGCAAAGAGATATAATCGTTTTCTGCAGTTTTTATTTTGGTAAAAAACATTCCAATATCACTTATTTCTCCTTCTATAAGAAATTCTTTGTCTAAGATTTGAATCTTATCTCCAATTAATACTTTTTGATTAAAAAAGATAATCAAAGTAGCTGTTATATTGGATAACAATGACCATTGAGCCACAAACGCTATTCCTAATACTGTAAATAGAGAAGCTGTGTAAGCGACTAATTGAGAAGCCTCAATTCCCCATATAAAAGCTATAACTACTAACATGATCACTAAAAATGCAAAGAATATAATTTTCTTTACAATCTTAACTCTTGTTTTATGATAAAGGTATTTTTTACCTAATCTATCTATTAATCTCTGAGTAAATTTTAATGAAAAAATTAATACGACTAAAACTAAAACAGTTTCTATCAGCTTGATTTTATTAAAATCCATAGGCCTATTTTTCCATGTTAGAAATAATATCATCTGGCGAATCATCCTCTAATTCTGCATCCTCCATTTTAGAAATAATATCGTCTGGAGCATCATTTCTAAATTCTGAACCTTCCATTTCTTCTAAAACATCTTCATGATATTCTCTCAATTCTTCTTCCATTTCCATTTCGGCATCATCCTCAAGGTAATTGAAATTCAAATCCTTAATCATAATATCAGAAATTTTCTTACCTCTAGATTTTATCATTGCAATAGTCATAATTACACTCGTAATTAAAATTGCATACAATAATACTCCTTGCTGAAATTCAGGTATTTCGAATTTATCTAAAGGAATAGTATAAAACAACAGCACAGTAATTAACCCTCTTGGTGCAATCCATAATTGAGGAACAATCTCTTTATTCCAAAGAATAATTTTAAGAATTATAAACCTTACAATATAAAGAATAGCCACAAACACAATACTCTGAATTGCTACTTGAAGATCTACCAATGAAGTTAATGAAATAGTAAGTCCAAATATTACAAAGAAAAATGTTCTTAAGAAAAAGGCCGATTCTAATGTTACGATATGAAATTCATGAAACACTGGCTTCAGCTTTTCTTTATCTATCAATCCTTTTAATGGACCTCTAAAGAAGACTTCTACATTGTTTAATATCATTCCGAAGAATAAGATAATGATAAGTGAAGAAAGATGATACACTGATCCTATTCCATACATTAAAGTTAACACGGATATAATAAGAAACAGTTTTACGTGACTTGTTAGTTTGTTGAAAACCCATACAGCAACATAACTAAATAATATAGCAACTACTATTGTAATAGCGATATTGGTACTTACGCCTACCATAACATCTTTGGCAGAGGTATAATTATTTTCTAGGGTTAAAAACTGGAAAAATATAATTCCTAAAATATCAGAAAAAGTACTCTCATAAATCATAAATTCCTTTTTGTCCTCTGCTAAAGAGCTAACACTTGGAATTATTATCGCACTACTCATTATAGATAGTGGAACTGCGTAAACTAATGAATTATAAAAGCTTGCATCTAAAAAGAACTGAATACAAAAAGCTATTAATACAGAACTTCCCACTAAAGCAATGAGAGCTACCAAAAATGATTTTATAATTAACCCAACCTTGTCCTTGCTTAGTTTAAGGTCTAATGCTGCTTCTAGAACGATAAGGATTAATCCTACTTTACCTACAATAATTAGGGATTTCTGAATTAATGGATTATCTACCAGTGAAGGAACCAAAAACTGTAACGAAACACCAAGTATCATTAATAATAATACACTTGGAATATTTGTAGCTTTTGATACAAAATTGAATACAAAACTTATTATTACAATAAGTGAACCTCCTATAATCAATAAGTAATTGGGATCTATACCTTGAGCACTCAATAAATACATAAACTTTATTTTTTTAAATACTGTAAATAACTATATAGTATAGAACTATTCTTCCTCTAAAGCCGGATTTACTTTTTTTGTATCTTCCGTTCTAAAATATTTTCTATGCCAAATTAAAATGATTGCCACACCCACAGTAATAGATGCATCTGCAATATTAAAAATAAAAGGAAAAGCGTGATTACCTCCCCAAAACGGAACCCATTCTGGCAGTGTAATATCAAACTTTATCATGTCTACCACATTTCCTAGCATAAAATCGGTATAACCTCCATTTTCAGGCAGAAATTCTGCCACTTCAAAATAGGTGCTTTCTCCAAACAATAATCCATAAAAAGCTCCATCTAAAATATTACCTATAGCTCCAGCCAAGACACAAGACACTGCTACTAACAGTCCAAAAGGTGCTTTTTTGGTAAGTAATTTTTTGATGTAGATTATGATTGCTGTGATTGCTCCTATCCTCAACAAACTGAGCATAATCTTACCATATGCACCAGGCAAAGTTGTACCAAAAGCCATTCCTGGATTTTCAGCAAACTCGGTATCTATAATCCAAAAGCTAAATCCATGCTGACCAATGGTCATTGTGGATTTAACATAGATTTTTATTACCTGATCTAGTAAAATTATAAGAAATGTAATTAATGCTACTTTCTTCAAAAAAATTAGTTTTGTTGTGCATTTTTAGCCTCAATACTTAATGTTGCATGAGGTACCAACATCAATCTCTTTTTGTTTATCAATTTCCCTGTTTCTCTACAAACTCCGTAAGTCTTATTTCTAATTCTTAACAAGGCATTCTCTAAACTAATTACAAATTTTGCTTGTCTTGCAGCTTTTTGTGCATTCATTTCTCTTGAGAAAGTAGATGCTCCATCTTCCATCATATTGAAAGTTCTACTTGTATCATCAGTTCCGTGATCATCCTTGTGAGACAACTCATTGTTCAATAAATCTAAATCGATTTTCGCTTCCTTAATTTTATCTTCAATTAATGCTTTAAACTCTTCTAGTTCAGCATCACTGTATCTTGTTTTTTCTTTTTTATCGGCCATTACGCTTATTTTTTTTCAATGCTAACAAATATAGAAATATCTTTGTCAAATTCTAATTCTGTTGCATTTTTTTCATTTAAATTATTTGAAAAGTTAATCGAATCTGTCAAAGTTTCTAATTTGATATAGTCTTCGTTCAGTTCTACTGCTTTTCTTATCATTTCATTTTCACTAAAAGTAACCGCTACTCTATCTGTTACTTCAAAGTCATTTTCCTTTCTTAGGTTTTGTATTCTATTAACCAATTCTCGTGCCACACCTTCATTTATCAGTTGCTCATTTAGTGTAGTATCCAATGCCACTGTTAATGAACCATTGTTTGCAATAAGCCAACCCGGTATATCATCTGTAGTAATATCAAAATTATCTATTCCTAATTCCAATTGCTCACCATTAATTTCTCCTTTCCACCCCTTGTTCTTTTCTAACTCTGTAATGTCATCATCTTTCATTTTACCACACAGAATAGAAATCGCTTTCATGTGCTTTTTATTGTCCGATTTTCCAATTACTTTGAAATTTGGCTTTACTTTTTTAACCAATACCCCTGTTGTATCTTTCAGCAACTCTAGTTCCTTCACATTTACTTCAGACAAAATAATGTCTTTTACTTCTGTAATTTGCGATTCGAATTTTGAATCTAAAATAGGTACCATAATTCTTTGTAATGGTTGCCTAACTTTCAGTTTATTTGTTTGTCTCAAACTTAAAACCATAGAAGAAACTTGCTGTGCAATTTCCATCTTCTCTTCCAAATCCACATCTATTAGTGTTTCATTGGCAGTTGGGAAATAAGCTAAATGAACCGAATTCAATTCGCTTTTTCCTGATGCTTTATTTAAATCTAAGTACAATCTATCTGAGAAAAATGGCGCTACTGGCGACATCAATACCGATATAGTTTCTAAGCAAGTATACAAAGTTTGATAAGCAGATATTTTATCTTCTGCATATTCTCCTTTCCAAAATCTTCTTCTACATAATCTTACATACCAGTTGCTTAATTGATCTACAGTAAAGCTTTGGATTAACCTTCCAACTTTAGTTGGCTCGTAAGATTCATATGCTTCTTGTACTTCTTTTATCAAAGTATTTAGCTTGGATAAAATCCATTGGTCAATCTCCGGTCTATTTTCTATTTCTGCTTCTTGGTAGCTAAATCCATCAATATTTGCATACAATGCAAAGAAAGAATACGTGTTGTAAAGTGTTCCAAAAAACTTCCTTTGAGTTTCCAAAATTCCTTCTGTATCAAACTTAAGGTTATCCCAAGGTTGAGCATTGGTAATCATATACCATCTTGTAGCATCTGGACCATATTTATCTAGAGTTTCAAATGGATCTACTCCATTCCCTAACCTTTTAGACATTTTCTGTCCGTTTTTATCCAATACCAATCCGTTTGAGATTACGTTTTTAAAGGCAACATCATCAAACAACATGGTAGAGATTGCATGCAAAGTAAAGAACCATCCTCTCGTTTGGTCTACTCCTTCCGCAATAAAATCAGCTTTTCTTAATTTGTTTTCTACTTCTTCTTTGTTTTCAAATGGGTAATGCCATTGTGCATAAGGCATAGATCCAGAATCGAACCATACATCTATCAAATCGGCTTCACGAGTCATTGGTTGTCCTGTTGGAGAAACTAAGATTACTGAATCCACAAAGTTCTTGTGTAAATCAAAAGTATCGTAGTTTTCCTTACTCATATTCCCAATTTCGTAAGAATCGAAAGGGTTTGTAGTCATAAATCCTGCTTCAATAGACTTGATGCATTCTGCTTTCAATTGCTCTACAGAAGAAATACAAACTTGTTCTTTTTTGTCTTCACTTGTCCAGATAGGAATTGGTATTCCCCAGTATCTTGATCTAGATAAATTCCAGTCATTCAAGTTTTTCAACCATTCACCAAATCTTCCTGTTCCTGTAGATTCTGGTTTCCAGTTTATCGTTTCGTTCAACTCTTGCATTCTTTGTTTTGCATGAGTAGATTTTATAAACCAAGAATCTAGCGGGTAGTATAATACTGGCTTATCCGTTCTCCAACAATGTGGGTATGAATGTTCGTACTTCTCTACTTTGAAGGCTCTATTTTTCTCTTTCAAGTCAATAGCTATTTCCACATCCAAAGATTTCTCTGGAGCTTCTCCTTCGTTATAATATTCGTTTTTTACGTATTTTCCACCAAACTGCTCTCCTAGTTCTGGTAAGAATCTTCCTTGTAAATCTACCAATGGAATTGCTTTTCCTTCGTCATTCAGAACTAACATTGGAGGAACATCAGCATCTTTTGCAACCTTGGCATCATCCTGACCAAAAGTTGGTGCAATGTGCACTATTCCTGTTCCATCTGCTGTAGTTACAAAATCTCCTAAAATTACTCTAAATGCTTTATCCGCATCTTCATGTGGCAAAGCCAAAGGCATTAATTGCTCGTATTTTCTTCCTTCTAGGTCACTTCCTTTTAGTTTTCCTATTACTTCGTAAGGAATCGCTTTATCTCCTGCTTTATAATCCGAGATTAATAAGTCTGAGTTTTTTACACTAAAATGTTTTCCTACTAAGTTCTCTGCCAATACTACTGTAATTGGTTCGAACGTATATTGGTTAAAAGATTTTACTATTACATAATCTATGTTTTTACCTACTGCCAAAGCAGTATTTGAGGGTAAAGTCCAAGGTGTTGTTGTCCAAGCTAAGAAGAATAATTCTCCGTGAGCTTCTTTTCCTTCATCTACAAATTTGGTTACTTTTTCTATGCAACAGCTATTCACCTTAAATTGTGCTACTACTGTTGTGTCCTTTACATCTCGGTAGCAACCTGGCATATTAAGCTCGTGAGAACTCAATCCTGTTCCGGCAGCAGGAGAATAAGGTTGAATTGTATACCCTTTGTACATTAAATCTTTGTTGTAGATTTCATTCAAAATCCACCAAACAGACTCTATGTACTTATTGTCATAAGTAACATATGGATCTTCCATATCTACCCAATATCCCATTTGTTCGGTTAAGTTATTCCAAACATCTGTGTATTTCATTACCGATTCTTTACAAGCTTTGTTGTATTCCTCAATAGTAATTTTCTTACCAATATCTTCTTTAGTAATATTTAAAGCTTTCTCCACGCCCAATTCTACTGGTAAACCGTGAGTATCCCAACCTGCTTTTCTATTTACTTGAAATCCTTGTAAAGTTTTATACCTACAAAATATATCTTTAATAGCTCTTCCCATTACGTGGTGAATTCCAGGTAATCCGTTTGCAGAAGGAGGTCCTTCAAAAAATATAAACGGTTTGTTTTCATCTCTTGAACTAATACTTTCTTCAAAAACATTGTTTTCTTTCCAGTTTTTTAAAACATCAGAAGCAACATTGGGTAAATTAAGAGATTTATAGGTAGGGTATTTATTAGCCATTTTGGTATTTCTATTTTCACAAAAATAAGGAATTGATAATTAAAACAATTGTTTTTTTTGGCAATAATTTAAATTTCAAAAATTGAAAGCAATAATTAACCCCTAATAATGCATTTTAAAGGGTAAACAAAGCATTTCGAAATAAACAAAAACCTTAATATTGTTCTCAATTTGTATACAACCTAACTTTGTTTTAACTAAAATTTAACAAATGGCAGCTAAATACACAGGAAAATACACGAAGGCTTTTTTAAGTGACAAAAAGATTAAAAAAGAATCCTTGGAATACGACTTTTTTAACAATAAAATTTCTGTACAAGAAAATGAAATGGCTTGTATTTTTAGTTTTAAAGGAAACAAACTTTTGTTTTGTAAAGGATATGATAAGTTCTTGGGGATACCAGAAGAAGAAATGGATCTATTAAGACTTAACTCTATTTTTACGGAGTTTTACGAGAAATTTATTTACGAACTACATGATCGTGTTTTATTATTCTTATACAATAACAACACCGACTTAGAAAGTTTTTCTAGTCACATTATAACACATGTAGAAGGAATTGAAGCACCCGTAATGATAGTTATGAAGGTTTACTCTACGGACGATAACGGTAACTTGGTTTCTATTATTGGACGAAACTATATTGATGAGAACCTAATAACATCTGATGTTGTGCAATATGCATTTCACGGAGATTTTAATCAAGAATTTAAAAACAAGATTGATAATGACCTGGATTTTACTAGTTGTATTTCATATACAAACTTAAGAGTGCTTGAAGCACTAGAAACTGGAAAAAAGATGGCGGAAATTTCTACTATGATGAACATAGAGGAATCACAATTAAATATTAACATTCAGAAACTACTAAAAAGATTCGAATTAAAGGATGAAAGCGAACTAATTGAATTTGCAAAAGCTAAAAAGCTTATACCAAATCAATTTGATAACTACCTCAAAAAAAACTAAATGAAGTCTAAATACACAGGGAAATACTTAAAAGCATTCTTAGGAGATAACAAAATTAAAACCGAATCAATAGAATATGAATATTATAACAGCCAAGTAGATGTAAAAGATAATGAGGTCTCTTATATCTATAGTTTTAAAGGAAATAGACTTGTATTTGCAAAAGGGTTTGAAAAATTAAACTTAAAAGGAGACGATGGATTAGATATACATATTATACATTCCTTGTTTGCAAAATATTACGAAAGATTTGTGAACGAATATCACGATCGTATATTATTATATTTATACAATAACAATGAAAGAATAGACACTTTCTCTAGTCATGTCATTATCAATATTAAAACGATTGATATTCCTTTAATCTTAAAAGTAAAGGTTTTTAAAACTGATGATAATGGAAATTTGGTCTCCATAATAGGTACCGCTACTGTAGATGATAATTTAAAAACAAGTGATATAATCCAATACTCCATTGAGGGAGATTTAAAGCCTGAATTCTTGGAAGGAATAAACCAAGACTTAGATTTTATAAAATGTATTTCTAATTATAACATAAAAATTATAGAGGAACTAGAAAAAGGAAAAAGCCAAAAGGAAATAGCTGATTCTCTGGAAATAAAAGAAGAGGTTTTGACAAACATCTTAAAAAATCTATTAAAGAAATTTGAGGTTGAAACCATTGAAGAGATGATAGAAATTGCCGAGACGAAGAACATAATTCCTAGCCAATTTGACAACTATTTAAAAAACATTAAACAAAATGAAGCCGAAGTTCACAGGTAAATATACCAGAGCCTTCCTTACTGACAAAAAGATGAAGGAAGAATCAATTGAATATGATTACTATAACAATCAAATTGATCTAAAAGACAATGAGGCTGCTTATGTTTTTAGTTTTAAAGGAAACAAATTGGTTTTTGCCAAAGGTTTCGAAAAGATATTTAAAGTTCAAAAAAATAACTTAAGTATATTAGACTTAAATACTTTATTTACCGATTATTTTGAAAGTTTTATCAATGAATACCACGATCGATTGTTGCTTTATTTATACAACAATAACGAAAACATTGAAACTTTTGCAAGCCATACAATAATCAAGGTAAAGCCTATCCCACAACCTATACTACTAACAACCAAAGTATTTAAAACTGATGACAATGGGAATTTACTATCGGTAATTGGAATGAATACATTTGATCCTGATTTAAAAACAACTGATGTTATTCAATATTCATTAAGTGGAGATATTAAACCCGACTTTATGGATAATATCAATCAAAATTTGGATTTTAAAATGTGTATTTCTCATTACAACATAAAAATAATTGAAGAATTAGAGATGAAAAAGTGCTCTTCTGAAATTGCTACTCAACTAAATATTAGTGAGGAGAAACTAGCTACCATTCTTAATAATTTACTTGTTAAGTTTGAATTAAAAGACAACCAAGAGCTTATCGAATTTGCAAAAAAGAACTATTTAATCCCAAATCAGTTTGATAAATACCTGAATAAATAGGAAATAACCTTGCACCATTAAATAGTATTATTATATTCGTATATAAATAATAATTAATACAATGAAAACAGGAAAAGTAAAATTTTTTAATGAAACTAAGGGATTTGGTTTCATAGTAGAAGAAGGTTCAAACGAAGAGCATTTCGTACACGTATCAGGTTTAATTGACGAAATCAGAGAAGATGATGAAGTTGAATTTGAACTAACAGAAGGAAAAAGAGGAATGAACGCAGTTAACGTAAAACTAGTTAACTAACCTAAATAATTATATAAAAAAAAAGCTCACTTGCAAATGCAAGTGAGCTTTTTTTTTGAAGTTTAGTGAACCCTCTTTATTACATTCCTATTCCGTAATAAGCTTTCACACCATTTGGGTAAATTCCTTCTATCAATACCCCTTCTTTTTCTGCTTTTTTCAGTTGTTTTTGCAATCCTTCTACAGAATTTACTTTTTGTTTATCCACTTTGGTGATGATAAACCCTTTTTTAATTCCTATTTCTTGTAATTTTCCTTTACCCAGAGTCTCTACTTTTACCCCATTATTTATCCTTAATTTCTCAAGCTCTTCTTGAGAAGGAATTACAAATGCAGATCCCAATAAATTATCCACTTTAGGTTTTTCTACCAGTTTTGTATTTCCATTGTGATTTCTTAGCGTAACAGGAATAGATTTTTCGTTTCCATCTCTCATTACAGATACGTCAATTTTGTCTCCAGGATTAAATCTTCCTACTTGTTCTTGTAATTCAGGAACAGACTTCACAAGAACTGAATTGATTTTTACAATTACATCTCCTTTTTCAATTCCTGCCTCCTCTGCTGCTCCACCTTCTGCCAGTCCATTTACAAATACTCCTTCGGTACTCTCAATGTCCATTTCATCTGCCAGTTTTTGATTCATTTCTTGAATCCCTACTCCAATAAAACCTCTTTGTACAATTCCGTATTTTATCATATCAGTAGTTACTTTCTTCATGATATTTACAGGAACAGCAAACGAATATCCTGAATAAGAACCCGTTTGAGAGGCTATTGCTGTATTAATTCCAATCAATTCTCCTTTTGCATTTACAAGAGCTCCACCACTATTTCCAGGATTTACTGCTGCATCTGTTTGTATAAATGACTCGATAGGAAATATATTATTGGCACTGTTGTTTTGCATAATATTTATGCTTCTTCCCTTTGCCGATACTATTCCAGCTGTAACTGTAGATGTTAAATTGAAAGGATTTCCTACGGCTAACACCCATTCTCCTACTTCTACTTCATCTGAATTTCCAATTACTATCGGACTTAAATTCGTTTCTTCAATTTTCAATACAGCCATATCTGTAGAAGGATCTTTCCCTATTACTTTTGCCATATACTCTCTATTATCATTAAGAATTACCTTTATGTCATCTGCATTTTCTACTACATGATTATTGGTTACAATAAATCCGTCATTAGAAATTATTACACCACTCCCCGATCCTCTTTGACTTCTATTTCCTCCTCTATTACCGTTTCCGTAGAAAAGTTCAAATAACTTCTCTTCTTCGCTCATTTGTCTTCGTTTGGTTTCTGTGGTAATATGCACCACACTATTTAACGAATTGTTTGCTGCCAATTTAAAATCTAAAGTATTTCCTTTACCATCCGAAGGAATATTTACAGGTTGAGCAAATGTGATAGGTGAATCGTTTTCTATGTTAATTATTTTTTTTTCTTGAGGTAATAAAGAATATCCTCCAAGCGCAATTGCTCCTCCCAGAAAAGCAATTCCAATCGTTTTTATTGTTGTGTTCATTATAAATAAATTTTATGTTTGTTTTTTTTGATACACTAATTTAACGAGCATTTTTACAGATATTACTGAGTTGAGCGTTAAAAAATGTTAAGTGAAAGCAACATTTTTTATTATCTTTA
>CAXIAX010000047.1:0-20051 GCA_964021785.1 uncultured Flavobacteriales bacterium | reverse complement strand
CTTTTTCATTGAGTATAAAGGCATTTCTTTGCCAAGCTTTTAAAACTTTAAAAGTATCTAAACTACTTTTATAAAAAAGAGTGTTTTCAATATCATCAAAGTAATTCTCAAGATTAAATTCTATTATTGGGATTTCAGTAACATCTTTATAATCATAGCTTAACTTCCACTTTTTTACTTCTGACTCCTTTTGTTTTTCTCTTTTTTCTGCAATCTTATCAAAATTGTCCTTAAATGTTTTCTCGTATTTTTCCGATTTCATTAAATAAATTAAATGATGACTATCTTTTGGATTTATTGCAATACAAAAATCATTGTCATTGTTGTAATAAACAATATAAGCCATTCCACTCTTTCCTTTAAAACCGAAAGAGCTTACTATATCTTTTTCAAACTTAAGTTTTTCACTATGTTTTGTTAAAGGAAATTTAAATGGCAATGCTTTTTTGAACTCTGCATTTGCTGTAATAATATCTCCAACTATTTCTACCGAGGTGTTATATTCATTAGGCAACAAAACATTTTGATGAGTGGTAGAATTATACATTCTTTCCAACTCTGGACTTCCAAAATCATATAACTTACCTCCTATTGTAGTTTCTATTTCATCCCAAGCCATAAGCAAAGAAGCTGCATAAACAACATTCTTCTTTTTATCCAAATCGGATTCTAAGGTTGCAGAGAAAACTGTCGATTTAGTTTCATCCACATTCTTAACTTCAGGAAAAGTATAAGCTGGTAAAGTCTCTTTATAACTGTATTCAACAACCTCTGCATTTTCAGAACCATCATCATACTGTTCAACCTTAATCACAGTAGAATTGTTAATTGACTTAGTTTCGCTTTTGCAAGAAAACATAAACAGAATTAATCCTAGAAAAAGTAACTTATTCATATGGGTGGTTTTAAAGTCTAGTAGCCATTTTACGTACCATTTCAGTTTTCCAAGGGTGAAAATCCCCTGCAATAATATGTTTTCTTGCTTCTTTCACTAACCATACATAGAATGCTAAATTATGAATACTCGCAATTTGCGACCCTAATAACTCTTTAGATATTACCAAATGTCTTAGGTAAGCTTTGCTGTAAAAACTATCTACATAAGAAGTTCCATTAGGATCAATTGGAGAAAAATCTTCTTCCCACTTCTTATTTTTAATATTAATAAACCCTTCACTAGTAAACAACATTCCGTTACGAGCATTACGAGTTGGCATTACACAATCAAACATATCTATCCCTAACGCAATAGTTTCCAAAATATTGATTGGAGTTCCAACTCCCATCAAATACCTTGGCTTATCTTTTGGCAAAATACTCGTAACAATATCGGTATGCTTGTACATATCTTCTGCCGGCTCCCCTACAGATAATCCTCCAATTGCATTCCCTTCACGATCCATGCTAGCGATAAACTCTGCCGATTTTTTTCTCAAATCATCATACACACTTCCTTGAACTATAGGGAATAAAGTTTGGTTATATCCGTATTTAGCTTCTGTTTCATCAAATCTCGTACAACATCTTTTCAACCATCTATGAGTCATCTCCATAGATCTTTTTGCGTAACCATAATCACACGGATAAGGTGTACACTCATCAAAAGCCATAATAATATCAGCTCCAATAGTTCTTTGTACATCCATTGCATATTCTGGAGAGAAAAAATGACTAGACCCATCAATATGAGATTTAAATGTCACTCCCTTTTCAGTAATTTTCCTTCTACCTGATAGAGAGTAAACCTGATAACCTCCTGAATCTGTTAATATTGGTTTTTTCCAACCGTTAAATTTATGAAGTCCTCCTGCTTTTTCCAATACATCCAATTTTGGACGTAAATACAAGTGATAAGTATTACCTAAGATTATTTGAGCTTTAATATCTTCATCTAATTCTCTTTGATGAACTCCTTTTACCGTACCTGCCGTTCCTACAGGCATAAATATTGGAGTTTCTATTTCTCCGTGGTCAGTTTTTATAACTCCAGCTCTTGCCCTAGTATCTTGGTCTACTTTTAATAATTTAAAATCCATAAAGGATGTGTTTTTCTATTGATGAATAAAGTAAAAACAAAACTAATACTTTTCACCTAATTATTGAATAGAACGCTCCATACTTTAGCAAGTTGCATTTTGAGCAATGAAAAACGCATATTACACAATACTAGCTGCAAGCTTTAAAATAATTTACTTAAAATAAAACACTCATTTTTTCTCGTTATTAACAGATTAGAGAATAAAAAAACAGTAAAACATCAAAAAATAACTAAATAATAACAATTGGAAGTTTGTAAGTCTACCATCACACTTTGTCCAAAGAAATATTTTTGAGTAATTTTAAATAACACTCGAACAACAAAAATGACTGAAATAGGAGAAAATTTTTCGGAAAAAGCTAAAGGAGATTACGAATTAATTCAGAGAGCCATTCATAAAAAAGATGATAGTGCTTACACTGAATTAATGGCGAGATATAAAGATTCCATCTATTTTATGTTGCTCAAAATGGTTCGCAACAAAGATGATGCTGAGGATTTAACACTAGAAGCTTTTGGTAAAGCTTTTATGAATCTAGAGCAATACTCCCCAAAATTTGCATTTAGTACTTGGCTATTCCGAATAGCATCTAATAATTGTATTGATCATTTAAGAAAGAAAAAAATGGATACTACTTCCATTGATATCGATTACTCTAATGACGACAATAATACGCCTTATATTTTCTTACCATCAACAGGAAGAAACCCTGAGGAAGAAGCAATTCGAAATCAAAAATTCAAATTAATGAGGGAATTGGTGAGCGAACTAAAGCCACAATACAAAACCCTAATTGAACTAAGATATTTTAAAGGTTTATCTTATGACGAAATTTCAATAGAATTAGACTTATCTTTGGGAACTGTAAAGGCTCAACTCTTTAGAGCTAGAAAAACATTGGAAGAAATTATTAAACCTAAAATAGACTATATCTAAATTGGAATTTGAAAGAATAACTCACTATTTCCCTGATTTGAACGACATTCAAATCAAGCAATTAAAAGAATTGAAATCTCTTTACGAAGAGTGGAATGCGCAAATTAATGTAATTAGCAGAAAAGACATGGATAATTTCTACGAAAGACATGTTTTGCATTCTTTGGCTATTGCCAAAGTAATGAAATTCAAACCGAATACAAAAATACTTGATGTAGGTACTGGAGGAGGTTTCCCTGGAATTCCTTTAGCTATAATATTTCCAAAATGTCAATTTCATTTGATAGATTCTATTGGAAAAAAAATAAAAGTTGTGAATGGAGTAGCAGATGCTTTGGGATTAAAAAATGTGAAAGGAACTCACATCAATGCCAAAGATATTAATGACAAATATGATTTTGTGATTAGTAGAGCTGTTACCAGAATGGACCCATTTATTGGATGGATAAAAACCAAATTCAATAAAAAAGGATTCAATGATTTACCTAACGGAATTCTCTATCTTAAAGGAGGAGATTTAACAGAAGAATTAAACGAAATAAGAAAAAAACACATTTCTTACCCAATATCTTCGTATTTTGCAGAAGATTTCTTCGAGACTAAAAAGGTAATTCAAGTTGTCATTTAAAAAAACAACACTATGCATGATTTTGACCCCAATGATGAAGAGTTTGAATCATTAATTAAAAACATTGAACTTAAGCTCAAAAATAAAGATTCCTTCTACCTAGATGTAGAAGAAATAAGTAATGTTGCAAACTATTATCTTGAGAAAGGAATAATTAACAAAGCGCTTGTTATCTTAAAAATAGGCCTTAACCTGCACCCTGTTTCTGGAGATATTAGATTACAGCTTGCTCAAGTTTACCTTGCGCAAGGCGAATACAAAACTGCTTTAAGCTTTGCCAACAAAACTCTAGAGTTAGAACCAAACAATGCCGAAGTTTTAATCCTTAAAGCTGAAATATTTAGCTATCAAGATAATCATGAAAAATCCATTGAGTATTATTTAGAATATCTTGCCATAGATCAGGCTGAGAATCTAGATTTGATATACAATGACATTGCATGGGAATATGAATCTTTGAGAGATTACGACAATGCACTTAAATATTTAATTCTTGCTTTAGAACTAAATCCCAAAGAAGACACCTTACTGTTTGAGATTGCTTATTTCTATGAAGAAATGGGTAAACAAGAGGAATGTATTACGTTTTACAATAAATTTTTAGACGAAAATCCTTATTCATACAATGCTTGGTACAACCTAGGAATTGTATATAATGAAAGGAAAGAATATCAAAAAGCTGTTTTTGCATTTGAATATGCCACTTTAATTAAAGAAGATTTTGCATCCGCTTATTTCAATAAAGGAAATGCGCATTATAACTTAAAACAATATGGTGAAGCATTAGAATGTTACTACAAAACATTTGAACACGAAGACAACCAAGCTATTACATTTTGTTACATTGGCGAATGTTATGAAAAACTAACAAACTATAAAGAAGCCGAAAAAAGCTTTGAAATAGCCTTAACCATTAGCGAGAACATACAAGAAGGCTTAATAGGAATGGCGATTGTAAAAGACAAGCTAGGTTACACCAAAGAATCTGTTCCTTACATTGAAAAAGCAAACAAACTTTACCCTAAAAATGCTGATTGTTGGTACATTGCCGGAGAAGTTTTTAATAGACTGGAAAGATACGAAGACGCCTATTTCTGTTACAGCAAAGCTGATGAATTTAACTCTGACGATAACAGCCAGATAAGGTTAGATTTTTCTAATTTTATTGCAGAAAACCTATCGCTACAAGAGGCTATTGATTATTTATCAAAAATAGATGACATTAAAGCTCAATTTAGACTAGTAGCATATCTTCAAATGATTGGAGAAAGCAAAAGCGCTATTCATCTACTAGAAAAATGTCTTGGAATAAATTATGATGGACATAAAGAGTTACTGGAGTATTATCCTGAGATGATGGAACTACCAGAATACATTTCTATCATAGAAAATTTTAACGATTAATTTTTTCTCTTTTCACTATTACCAACAAACTTACAAAAGTAAGTAGTGCATTCAATATAATTAACGCTCCCCCAAACTGAAATCCATTGAATAATTCTTCGGAATACAAATCGATAAAGTATGAAAGTACTGGTGGAATAATACAAGCTAGAATAACTAGTTTGTCGTGAATTTTAAAATTCGTTAGTATACCAAAAAAGAACAATCCAATAAGTGGCCCATAGGTATAACCTGCCAGTCTTATTAAAGTCCAAATTGCACTTTCATCTAGTGTATAATTCAAAATTATTACCGTAACAAAAAGAACAACAGACATTAATACATGAATTTTCATTCTTGTCTTTTTCGATACCTTTTTGTCTTCCTTCTCTATAAAATCTACACAAATTGATGTAGTTAGAGATGTTAAAGCAGAATCTGCAGAAGAATAAGCCGCAGCAATTAATCCTAATAAAAACAATACACCCACTCCCATCCCAATGTTACTTTTTAATGCAATTTGAGGAAATAATAAATCTGTTTTAGCTGGAACTGCAATCCCTTCTTGTTCAGCATACATATACAGCAAAGCTCCTAACCCTAAAAATATAAGGTTTATAAAAACCAAAACAATACTGAAAGAAACCATATTAGTTTGGGCAGATTTTAAATTTTTACAACTTAAGTTTTTCTGCATCATATCTTGATCTAGCCCTGTCATTCCCACAGCTATAAATATTCCCCCTAAGAACATTTTCATAAAATGAGTTCCACTATTCCAATCCTCAAAAAAGAACACTTGAGAGTACTTACTATTCTTTATCGTTTCTATTACCCCTCCTGTTTCTGATAAATTAAGTTCTTCGGACAAAAACCAAAAAGTAAAACCAAGAGAAAGCAACATAAATAGAGTCTGTAGAGTATCAGTCCATATAATAGTTTTAATCCCTCCTTTAAATGTATACACCCAAATTAATGCGATAGAAATTAAAACAGTTACTTCAAATGGGATATGCAATTCATCAAAAACAAACTGCTGCAATACATTTGCTACTAACAACAACCTTATAGAAGCGCCTGTAATTCTTGACAACAAGAAATATAAAGCCCCTATTTTATGTGAGTTTTTACCAAATCTATTTTTAAGATAGGTATAAATAGAAGTTACATTCATCTTATAATACAAAGGCATGAGTACATAGGCAATTACAAAATATCCTACTAAGTATCCTAATACCATTTGCATATAACCAAACTGCTTAGCCGAGTTACCTACCCAACCCGGAATTGAAATAAACGTAATTCCTGACAAAGAAGCACCTACCATTCCGAAGGCTACTAAAAACCATGGCGATTTTTTATTTGCCAAGAAAAATGTCTGGTTATTTGCTCCCCTACTTGTAGCATAAGAAATTCCTATGAGTAATAAAAAATAAGCGATTAGCACAGAAAAAATAAAAAATGCCGACATAAAGTGAATGTAATTTTTGTTGTTAATTTTTTAAATATAGAGATTATTGGGTTACTTTTAGAAGTAAAACAAACGAATTTCACATTTAACAAATATTGGAATGCTAAGATTAAAACTTCACCACCTTGCAACAATTATCCTACTCGTATCTTTTTTAGTTTCTTGTACTAAAAAAAGTGAAATGCCTGTTTGGGAAATCTCTAAACCCAACCACCCAAAATCATACCTTGTAGGTACAATTAATGTGATAAAAAAAGAAGGAAACGAAAAAATTGTAACACCAAAAATTTCTCAACTATTCGATAGCTCCACTACATTCATTACTCAAATTGACATCATCAATTCTGATTTTTTAATGACAAAAAATCAAATAGAAATTGGAATGAACAAAACAATTAAAGATATACTATCTACCGAAGATTTTAATATTTTAACAAAACTAAAAAACGATTGGGACAAAACTAACGCAAGCTCTTTTGGTGCTCCTGATAGTGCTCGCATTAAACTATTATTTTACCTACAAGATATTTTATATCAAAACAAAGGAGATAATTTTTACTTTGAACAATATTGGATGAAACAAGCAATGGCAAGCAAAAAAAATATTACTGGACTAGAGTCGTATCAAAAACACTACAGAGATTTATCTCAGGTAACACTGCCAGAACAAATAGAATTTATGAAAACCATTAAAAATTTAGAAGAATTTAAAACCAATTTCAATTCAACTATAAAGGACTTATATTTTGAAGGAGAATATGAAAAAATATACTCCCTACACCTAGACAAATTTTCCTATAACAAAACCAATTACGGAACACTTTGGGTAAAAAAACACAGAGATTGGGCAACAACAATTGATTCCACTCTTAGCAATGAAAAGTGCTTTATTTCTATGGATATAAAACATCTTTTTGGGAAAGAAAACTTTCTTGAAAATTTGTTATCTAAAGGTTATAATGTTGAAAAAATTCAATAAAAACAATACTTTTACAGCCTAATACACAAGGAATGAAACTTATACTTACTTTATTGCTATTCTCTTTTTCTGTTTTTGGTTTTTCGCAAGACACAATAAAAATTGTAGATACAACTCAAAAAACAATTCTAATAAATCCGCTTCCTGTATCAATTTTTAATGAATTGAAAACAAATGGATCTGGCATAGAAGTTACTATGTACACTTCATCCAAAACTTTTTCATTACCCAAATTGGCTGGAACAAATTATTTCTTAACCTTTATTGAAGGAAGATCTACTATAGATTTTAATAAAAATAACACGGCTTACGTAATGATTCTTGTAAAAGACGATTTTTACATGGACGCAGAAATATCAATTTCTGACAAAAGCAGTTATATTGTTTTCAAAAAAGACGGAGTAAAATACTACAACATTTTAAGTCAAAAAGGGATCGATTTCTTTAAGAAATTTATGTAAAAACCTCTAAAATCTTACGTTATCAATCAATCTCACACCATCAATGTGACCAGCAAAAGAGACAAAAACCTCTTCGCAATCTTCCCATTTCTCGAAATTAAGTAACGAGTTAGAATCTCTAATCTCTAGGTATTCTACTTTAAGAATCCCGCTAATCATAGCTTTCGCTTTTTCTTGAATTTCTTGAACAGTAAAATATGAATGATATTTAGCAATGTAGTTTAAAGCATAACTAATTACCGAGGCAGACTCTCTTCCTGTAGTAGATAGCAGCTCATTTCTAGAACTCCTTGCCAATCCATTTTCTTCTCTTATAATATCACACCCTACAATCTCTACATTTAGCTGCATCAACTTTACTAGCCTAGTTACAATCTTATACTGCTGAAAATCTTTAAGCCCAAAAAATGCTTTATCTGGCTGCACAATAGTCAAGAATTTAGCAACCACATTTGCCATTCCTTGAAAATGACCTGGCCTAAATTCTCCTTCCAATTCATTTTCCAACCCTCCAAAATCAAATTCCTCCATCTTCATTTGTTCTCCATACACTTCTTCAGAAGTTTCTGGAAAAAATAAAATATCACAATATTCCTTTATCAATTTCTTATCAGCCTCAAGCGTTCTTGGGTATTTATCCAGGTCACTAGACTCATTAAATTGAGTAGGATTTACAAAAATACTACATACAACTACATCACATTCCTGCTTAGCTCTTTTTATCAAAGACAGATGACCATTGTGCAAAGCCCCCATGGTTGGGACAAACCCAACAGATTTTCCTTTTGCTTTTTCTTCGTCAATTAACGTGATTAATTCCTTTTTGTAATTCGTAACTTTCATAGGTAACACTAGTGATTTATTAAGCTAAACTAACTGAAAATATTGATATATACGGTAATTTTTCGTATTTTTGTGAAGTTTAACTTTAAACAAACAAAAATCATAGTTTAATATATGAGTAGTAAAAAAAGAATTTTATATATCTCACAAGAAGTAACACCTTTTTTGAAAGCTTCTGAGATATCTTCGAATGTGAAGACATTAGCGCAAAAAACGCAAGAGAGTGGGAAAGAGATTAGAGTTTTTATGCCTAGATATGGCTTAGTAAACGAAAGAAGAAACCAGCTACACGAAGTAATTCGTCTATCAGGAATGAACATGATTATTAATGATGTAGATCATCCATTAATTATAAAAGTTGCCTCAATACCATCTGCAAAAATGCAGGTTTATTTTATTGATAACCAAGAGTTTTTCAAAAGAAAAGCGATCGTTAAAGACGAAAAAGGAAAATTCTTTGATGACAATGTTCAAAGATCAGTATTCTTCATCAGAGGAACATTAGAAACCGTAAAGAAATTAGGATGGATACCAGATGTAATTCACTGTCACGGATGGATGACTTCTCTTTTACCTTTGTACTTAAAAACGTACTTTAAAGATGACCCTCATTATGCCGACACAAAAGTAATTAGCTCTATTTATGAAGATTCTTACTTAGGTGAATTGGATAAAAATACGCTAGACATTTTAAAATTTGACGGAGTAGAAGAATCTTATTTCAATCATTTTAAAGAAGACTTAAGTTACTTGAGTTTAACAAAAACTGCCATAGATCATTCTGATGGAGTTGTGTTATTTTCTGATAATATTGATAGCCAAATCACTGATTACGCTAATAATTCTGCTGCTGACACGTTAAAGTTTGTTAAAGAAGACGAACACTTTGACAATTGCTCTGCTTTTTATGATCAAATCATAGAAAAAGACGCTAAATTAGCTGAATAAATTTTAAAATGAACACCTAAGAATGAATACAACTTCATCAACTCATATAATAAGGAAAGTCCTATGGCTTTCCTTATTTGCTTTAATAGTTAATTGTAAAAAAGACGAAAATTTCATTGGAACTGAACTTCAAAATGAAGATATTAATGTTTCAAGAATAGATGATTTCTCTCTTACAACTCATACAACTTTAGCCGATTCATTAAGATCGGATGAACTATCAATTTCTACTCTTGGAAGTTATAATGATGTTGTAATGGGTAAAACCAACTCCAGTTTTTTTACTCAATTAAGAATCCCTGTAGACAATGTTAACTTTTCAGGATCAGGACCTATTACCAATATTGTGTTAGATTCTGTTGTACTTTCTTTAGAATATCAAGATCATTATGGAAACTTAAATCCACAAACTTTCGAAGTTTATCAACTTAATGAAGATATGGATATTGATTCTGCCTATTACAATGGTAGATCATTTGCAAACCTAGGTACCAATTTAGTTCAATCAGGATTTGGAACACAAACTCCCGATCCTACCTCTACCGTTTATGCAGATGGAGATTCATTACCAGCTCAGCTAAGACTAAAATTAGAAAACAGTTTTGGACAAGCTATTCTGAACGAAAGTGGGAATACAAGCCTGGCAGATAATGAAAGCTTTGCTCAATTCATAAAAGGTCTAGAAGTAAAAGTAAATAATCCTAGCCAAGCACCAGGTGAAGGTGGAATTTTCTTAATGAATCTATTATCAGAAAACTCTAAAGTAACTTTATATTATCGAGATACTGCATTAAATGATACAGTTCAATTTGAATTACTGATTAATACATTTACTGCGAGAAACAACTTAACTACTCACGATTATACTGGAACACAAGTAGCTGCGCAAATAGCTGATTCTACCTTAGGGCAAAACGAAGTATACATACAAGGATTACAAGGATTGAAAACTGAAATTAGCTTAAATGATATTTTAAGACTAAAAGATTCTGGAATTGTGATTAACAAAGCTGTATTAACAATGCCTGTTGATTACACTTCTGGTAATGCATTTGACCCCAACGAACAATTGCTAATTGTAAGAAACGAAGAAGGAATAAAATATCTTATGCCAGATCAAACTATGTTCACAGGAACAGCTGGACTAGCAAATGTTGGAGGCCAATGGGACGAAAACAACAGCCAATACGAATTTGTGATAACGAGATATATCAATAATTTATTAACAGGTAATTTTCCTAACAACAGAATTACATTAGAAAGTTCCTCTGCTATGGTAACACCAAACAGAGTGATATTATTTGGACATAATTCTGTTACAAATAAACCAAAACTAACCATTACTTATACCAAGTACTAAAAAAAACATAAACTATGTGTGGAATTGTAGGTTATGTAGGTGATAAACAAGCCTACGACATCCTTATCAAAGGATTGAAAAGATTAGAATACAGAGGCTACGATAGCTCTGGAATTGCTATTTCAGGAGAAGAAAAAGATTTAAAATTTTATAAAAGAAAAGGTAAAGTTGCAAAACTTGAAGAGTTTATTGGCGACCGAAGTACGGAAGGAACAATAGGGATTGGCCATACTAGATGGGCAACTCACGGACCTGCAAACGATATAAATGCTCATCCTCATGCATCAGGAGATGGGAACCTTGTTCTTATTCACAATGGAATAATTGAGAACTATGTAAGTCTTAAAAAAGAACTTCAAAAAAGGGGGCATGTATTCTTGAGCGATACAGATACCGAAGTTTTAGTTCACTTAATTGAAGAAGTAAAAAAACAAGAAGACGTTAGTCTTTTCGAAGCCGTAAGATTATCATTGGCACAAGTAGTAGGTGCTTATGCAATTGTAGTTATGGATAAGAATAATCCAGACGAATTGGTACTTGCAAAAAAAAGTAGCCCATTGGTAATTGGAATAGGAAGTAATGACTTTTATGTAGGTTCTGATGCCACTCCAATTATAGAATACACGAAAAATGTAGTGTATTTAGAAGACGAAGAAATTGCTATCATTAGCAAAAAAAACGGATTGAAAATCAAGAAATTGAACAACCAAGATATTTCTCCAACCATTCAAGAATTACAAATGAAATTGGATGTATTGGAAAAAGGAGGTTATCCTCACTTTATGCTAAAAGAAATATTTGAGCAACCAAAAACTATCCTCGATTGTATGAGAGGAAGAATAAATGCTCAAAAAGGTTACGTTTCTTTAGGAGGAATAGAAGAATACGAAAACAAAATATTGAACGCCAACAGAATTATAATAATTGCTTGCGGTACATCTTGGCATGCTGGTTTAGTAGGGGAATACCTTATTGAAGACTTAGCCAGAATACCAGTAGAAGTTGAATATGCTTCGGAGTTTAGATATAGAAATCCAATTATTAATGAAAATGACATTGTATTAGCAATTTCTCAATCAGGAGAAACTGCAGATACTTTGGCAGCTATTAAACTTGCTAAAAGTAAAGGAGCAACTATACTTGGAATTTGTAATGTGGTAGGTTCTACCATCTCAAGAGAAACTCACGCAGGGGCTTACACACACGCAGGCCCAGAAATTGGTGTTGCCTCTACTAAAGCATTTACTGCTCAAGTAACAGTTCTTTCATTATTAGCACTTAGCTTAGCTCAAAAGAAAGGCTCTATAGAAAAATCTAAACTAAATAGATTATTATTTGAATTAGAATCAATTCCAGAAAAAGTAGCAGAAGTTCTTAAATCAGATGACATTTGCAAGCAAATATCAGAAATATACAAAGATGTTTCCAACGCACTTTATTTAGGAAGAGGATACAGTTTCCCAGTAGCTTTAGAAGGAGCATTAAAACTAAAAGAAATTTCATACATACACGCAGAAGGATATCCGGCAGCTGAAATGAAACACGGACCTATTGCTTTGATTGATGAAGAAATGCCAGTATTTGTAGTGGCTACAAAAGGGCCTTCTTACGAAAAAGTTGTAAGTAACATACAAGAAGTAAAAGCTAGAAAAGGAAAAGTAATTGCTATTGTAACAGAAGGAGACGAAGATGTGAAAGCTGTGGCAGATCACGTAATTGAAATCCCTCATACGGAAGAGCAATTTGTACCAATATTAGCTACTATTCCTTTTCAACTATTGAGTTACCACATGGCGGTAATGAGAGAATGTAACGTAGATCAACCAAGAAACTTGGCTAAATCTGTAACGGTAGAATAAAAAAACTAAACTAATATGGTTACGACTTCAGAATTTACAATGACAGTGATGACGATTACTTTTTTAATCGTCATTACTGCTATACTATATATTATATATAAAATTGTTTCTAAAGTAAACAACAAACCTGCCTCTATTGTTGAGACTTACAAACCTCAACCTACCACAACTAAAGTAGACGAGAAACAAAAGCATTTGTTTCCTCTTAAACTACAAGCTTACGAAAGAATTGTATTATTTATGGAGCGCATAGAACCAAGTAACTTGGTAATGAGATGCAAAACAAGTGATATGTCGGCACAGCAGTTGCATGGTGTTTTGCTAAACAACATAAGGGAAGAATACGAACATAATGTTGCTCAGCAAATTTATGTATCGGATAATGCCTGGAATTTGACAAAACAAGCCAAAGAAGAAACAATTAACATCATAAACCAAGCAGCAAACACTGTGGACAGAGACGGAAACAGTAATGACTTAACTCGTGCTATTTTTGAATCTATGATGGTATTACCAAAATCACCTTCACAAATTGCTTTAGACTATTTGAAAGCTGAAGTAAAAGAAGTTATAAAATAAAAAAATCTCACATTGAAAGAACACGAATTTAAAATTACTGACGAATACATTCACATGATTCAATTACTAAAAGCAATGTCGCTTGTAGGAAGTGGTGGAGAAGCCAAAGAATGTGTACTAGACGGATTAGTTTCTTACAATGGTGAAATAGACTACCGTATGCGTCTAAAAGTTCGTCCAGGTGACGAAGTGGAGTTTGAAGGAAACTTGATTAGAGTGGTTTAAGAATTGTAAAAACTAGCCATTAAACTTATCCCTATCAATAAGACTGAAACAACTAAAAATGATACTATAATTTTTAGTCTAAACCTTTTTGCATTCTTTTTATCTTTTAAAGAAAGTTTACTTTGAATATTAAAGTGACCTCTATCTTTCATAATTCCTTTATTATACTGATAAAAATTATATCCAAGATACAATCCCCAAATCAAAATTATAGCTAAACTAATATTACCTAAAATTGAAGTGTTCACTACATTCTTTTATTTAGTTGAATAATTAATTCTCAATGCATTAATTTCTCTTAATTCGTTTTCTATTTTATCTACTAAATCCATAGATACAGAATCTTTATCTCCACTTATTGAAACTACAGCTCTTTTATCAAAATCTTTTATTTTTGAATCCGACCTAATAAATAATTCTCTTATATCACTTATCTTATCCAAAAGCTTTCCATTCAAATATACTTCTTTTTCATTTTTCATATAAATTGAGTTACTTATAAAACTCTTATCAATTGAAAAATAAAGCCAAAATAGCTTCAAATAATCTAATTCTTTATCTGTATTAATCAAAAAATACAAATCAGCTTCATTTTTATTATAAGGATTATTGATTTGCCATATAATATCATTCGAATCACAAAAAGAAACATTAGAATTTGAGTAACAATCTATTAAACTAGCTATTTCAACAGAGTCAAATTCTAGAAGATTAACAGCAATTCTTTTATTTTTTGACGTTTCCTTAATTAATAAATCAACTAAAGTAATCTGTTTCTTTTCAATTAAAAGACTATCTGCTAATTCATACTTAAAAGAATCCAGCTTTTGGATAAGAGATGGGCTCAAACAATCCTTTTTCACATTACTATCACAACTAAACAAGGAAAAAGTGAGTACTAAAATTAGAAATAGTTTCATATTTCAAATATACATTAAAAACTAAAAACCCTTAACAACTTTCGTTATTAAGGGTTTTTCTTGTTATTTGCGGAGAGACAGGGACTCGAACCCTGGCGACCCGGAGGTCGACAGATTAGCAATCTGCTCCATTACCACTCTGGCACCTCTCCTATTTCCTTTTGTTTAAGGTTTGCAAATATATAAAAGTTTCTCTTACTCAAAAAATAAATGACTTAAAAAAATAAACTATTTTCTTTAGCCATCTTTCTAAGTAAACTACTTGGTCTATATCTGTCCTCACAATACGTGTTATATAAGTTCTCTAAGATTGTTAAAACCTTGCTTGAACCTAACTCATCACACCATGCCAACAAGCCTTTTGGGTAATTGGTTCCAAACCTCATTGCCAAATCAATATCTTCTTTTGAAGCTACTTGCCAGAACACAGCATCTACTGCTTCATTAATAAGCATAGCCAATATTCTTTCAAATATTTCTTTTCCTAGCTTCTCATCTTTGTTTGGCTCTGCATTTACAGCTCCCTCCGAGTAATCGTAAAATCCTTTTCCTGTTTTTCTACCCAATAAGCCCGCCTCAGAGAAACGTTTTTGAGTAAACGAGGGTTTGTATCGTGGATCGTTATAAAACGAAGTAAACACAGTTTCTGTTACTGTGTAGTTAATGTCATTACCAATGTAATCCATCAGTTCAAAAGGCCCCATTCTAAATCCACCAATTTCTTTCATTGCCCAATCAATTGTAGCAAAGTCGGCAATCCCTTCTTCATAAATTCTTAAAGCCTCACCATAAAATGGACGAGCTACACGATTTACAATAAATCCTGGAGTATCTTTTACCAAAGCCGTTACCTTTTTCCAACTATCAATAGTCGATTTTGCCTTATCCGTTACTTCTTGCGAAGTAGTAATTGAAGGTATTACCTCAACCAATTTCATTAATGGCGCAGGATTAAAAAAGTGAATCCCCACTACTCTTTCTGGATTTTTACAAGCAGATGAAATAGAAGCGATAGACAAAGAGGAAGTATTGGAAGCCAGAATACAAGTTGGAGATACAATTTCTTCTAATTTTGAAAAAACACTTTGTTTTACTTCTAAGTTTTCTATAATTGCCTCAATAATTAAATCCGAATTCTCTAAATAATCCATGCTATCAATGAATGTAATTCTCCCTAGAATCGCATCCGCATCATCACGCGTGTATTTTTCCTTTTCTACCAATCTATCAAATAACTTATTCAATTTTGCAGATGCCTTATCCAAAGAAGCTGCATTTGTATCAAATACCATTACTTCTTCTCCTGCAGTTGCTGCTACTTGTGCTATTCCAGAGCCCATAGCTCCAGCTCCTATTATTCCTATATTCATTTTTTTTAGTCGTTTGTCATTAGTAAAAAGTGATTAGTTGATTCTTGCTTAAGTCTTCAAAAAATCAATTACTCTTCATTGCTCTACTATCTTTCATTTAAGAGCAAAGCGATCTTTAATCTTTTTTTATTTCCCCTTAAATACCGGTTTTCTCTTTTCCAAAAAAGCATCAATTCCTTCTTTGTTATCGTAAGTCTTTGCTGCCTGAGCCTGCAAATCTCTTTCTACCGTCAATTGTGTTTCCAAATCATTGGTAAGTGCCAGGTTTAATGCTCTTTTTGTTAATCCAAATCCTTTGGTTGGTCTTTGTGCCAAAACTTTGGCAAATTCGAATGCAGTTTCTTGTAGCTTCTCATGTTCCACTACTTCATAAATCATCCCTACTTCTTTGGCTTTTTGAGCCGTAAATTTGTCGGCCAAAAACATATGAGCTGCTGCTCTTTGCATTCCAATTAATCTTGGTAAAAAGAAAGTACCTCCACTATCAGGAATTAATCCAATACTACTGAAAGATTGAATAAAACTAGCTTTTTCACTAGCAAATGTAATATCACAAGCAATAGCAATATTTGCTCCTGCTCCTGCTGCCACTCCATTTATAGCTCCAATAATTGGTTTTTCAATGTTTCTCAACCTCATCACAATAGGATTGTAAGTTGTATCTACAATTGTTTCTATACTTGGCGCATCTTCTCCTGTTGCTTCTTTCAAATCTTGTCCTGCACAAAATCCTTTTCCTTCTGCAGTTAATATGATAGCACGAATAGAATCGTCTTTTTCATACTCATCTAAAGTTGCTTGCACTTCCAATGCCATTGGAATATTAAAACTATTATAAACTTCTGGGCGATTAAGTGTAATAATCCCAACCCCTTCTTTCACTTCTTTCTTTATAAATTCCATCTAGTAATTTTGTTTGGTTAAAAATACGGATTCTTAACTCAAATAAAAAAAGAAACATCACAGATTATGCTCTTCCAAAAAATCATTGGCCATTTTCTCTAATTCGGGAAAGAACAGTAAAAATTTTTCTTCCAGTTCAGTTTCCAACTCTTGCAAATCTTTTAAAGAATGTTTTATAGTATTAGAATATTTAGCTCTTTTCGCTACACTTTGTAATGCTTTATCTATACCAGAATACGAATGATAATTGTAGAACCAATCTTGCTCTCTCATAGCTGGCAAAAAATTCACTACTTTCTCAGGAAAAAATTCTTTCAATTCCCAAAAATCATCATAAACAGTAATTGCAAATTCTTTTAAAGGTTGATTTGAAAACTTACTCCAGTTTTTTGCAAGAAAATAATCGTAATAAATGTCCAATAATACCGAAGAATATTTCCCTTGTCTTGGGTGTAATAACCTCTTACTTTCGTGAACTAATTCGTGAGAATCGGTAAATTCATCAATTTTCCTATGTAATTCTATCCCTAATTGAATTTCTTTAGGATATTTTTCTAAATTATTTCCTCTTATAAAATCTGCAAGAAAATTCCCCACTCTTATGCCTTTATGGTGCTTTGAGAGGTATTCGTGAGCGAGAAAATTCATAATTGTTTAGAGATTTTAAATGTTTAATTGCATAAATGTAATATTAATTGACATTATTTTTTTTAAAATTTAAATCTTCTCTTATATTTGCACACCCAAAAAAAATGGCGAGGTAGCTCAGTTGGTTAGAGCACCGGATTCATAACCCGGAGGTCAGGAGTTCAAATCTCCTTCTCGCTACACAGAAAGATCTTCAGAAATGAAGGTCTTTTTTTATGCCTTTAAGCGAAATTTCATTCTAATTCTTGTTAGTCTAATAATGAACAAGAGTTCAAATCTCCTTTTGGATACAAAAAAAAGCCTTCTTTTCAGTATTGAAAAGAAGGCTTTTTTGTAGGTTACAAGTTTCGTCTATGGCGGATAAAGTCGGTACACATCATTATTCAAAACTGGAGTGACGGATAAAGTCTCAAATTTATTTACGTCATATACTGTTTCAATATCAAAACCATATATTGTGTAAAGCGAAATTAAGAGCATACCCCTGGGGTACCTCTGCTTGAGAAGTTTACCATCTTTTTTTAATAATTTAAGTTTTGACTTTGTATTAAACAAAGAAAACTCTTGCTTAGTCAGATTCATTAAACCGATTTTTTCATTTTACTCTTAACACTTACAGCACTTAACGCTTCCATGTTATAATTATCCCTTACTTGCATATAAGCACATGATTTATATTGAGTCGCTCCAAATTTTTTCTTTTCGGTAATTGCAGAATAACCTAAATCTACTTGGCTATATCCTAACTCTCTTGCTCTAACTAAAACTCTGTACATTGCTTGACGATAAGTGTAAAATTCTTTGTTAGAATCATAGTCCATACCTATCAATAAGAAAGTAAATTTACTAATTCCTTTATGACTAATGCAAATTGCAACTGGCTCATTGTTTTTATTGATTTCAAATTCCGGCTTTAGAGATAGTGTCATCATCTCCCAATTTGGATTTTCAGCAATCTTCTTAAACAAGGTAAATGGAAGTTTATATGTATTCAATGCCAAGCTATTATTCTTTACATTTAAATATAATTCATAATACTTTTTCAATTCTAATTCTGTACTATTCTCTACAACTTTAGATGTGAATTTTTCTTTGTAATTAAGTACATCATGATTAATATGTTTTTTAGATCTTTTAGATAATGTCGACTTAAACCCAATATCATCTATCCAACTCATATCCTGAACTGAATTATTTTCTGGCATTTCCATTTTAAAGTACCCATTGTCTATCATAAAATTATCCATTTCATTGTCTACCATAGATAAATCTCTTATCATAACATTAGAAGCGTTACTCCCTTCGTAAATTTCAGAAACTTTTGCTAGAAACATTTTCATTGCTTCTTGCCAATAATCAGACTCTCTATTTAAAAATAGGTGATTCCCTTCTGTAAGTAGAGAACCCACTTGCAGTGTTTTACTTGTGAAAAATTTAGGATCTTCCAATCTTCTTTGCTCCATTTCGTAAGAAACTTCAGCTGGCGATAACATATCATCTTTGGTAATTGCAGTCGTCAAGAAGGTTGTCAAAACCACATTCCCTTGTTTATCTTTTATTGTAACGTAATCAAAATCCCAATTCTCTTCGTCTAGTTCATTATTTTTAAATGAATTTTCCAATAAGTTCAACCCATTCCAATCAAATGTTCCTCTATCTCCCAAACAAGAGTTCCATTGTTCTTTTGGTACATCAAGTATTGTTGTGTGATGTTCAATCATCAAATCAGAAACCTCTTTCTTTTCTTCCACATTTCCTGTATATACATTCTCGATCTTAAAAGCACTGCAAATTTGATCCATAGAAAAGCTTTCCTCTTTCAATACTACAGGAAAATGTTTTGCCATTGATTTTACCATATTCTCAATTTGCTCAAAAGTATGCAACCTCGTAATAGTAAATCTTACTCCTGTATTTTTAATTGGCACTGCAGGAAAAATTCCAATATTAAGAAAAAATCCATCTGCCATCAATTTATTCACCAAGCTATAAGCTATTTTTGGTAATCCCACCCCTATAAAAAATATTGGAGAAAAATCTGCTGCAAGATTTGGCAAATTATATTTCTTCAACATAAGGTGAGTATATTTTATGTTTTCTTGAAACTCTTCTTGGTATTCAGTTATTTCATCTGAAAGATGGAAATCAGCAGAAGCAATTGCAGCACCAAGTGCACTGGGTTGCATTGGTCCAGAAGTTATCATAGGCCCCCCTAAACTTCTAACGCTCATTGCCAAATCTTTATCTGCAAAAATTAAAACCCCACCTCCAGAAGCGTACGCCTTATTCAAAGAAGTTGCCATCACCATTTGAGGGTGAATCTCTCTTTCTGCCAACACATAACCTCTCCCATTCTTACCAAAACAACTCATTCCATGAGCATCATCAACATAAAAACGAAATTTACTGTACTTATCCATCAATGCATATATTTCATCTAAAGGAGCTGCATCACCATACATAGAATAAATACCATCTGCCATATACCAAATATTATCA
>CAXIAX010000046.1:0-20126 GCA_964021785.1 uncultured Flavobacteriales bacterium | reverse complement strand
CAAAAGAAAAGGCCACTATAAATAGCAGCCCTGTCTAAACAAAAAAAAGAAAATTATGAATGCCATTCCCCAATGGCAGATTTTCTGTAACGTATCGCTCTAAAATAAAAGAACGAGAAGAAACAAAAGAGGTTTAGTTTCCTTTATCAATAAATATCCACTCAGGAATATTTGTATATTTGGTATAATCTTTCATAGTTGTGTGTTTTAAAAGTTTGTTCCTTTCTACATCACTAAGTAACAACAAAATTTACCCAAAAAACTGGTGTTTTATTAAACGGTATATTTCATTTATTTATCGGTAACAATTTTCACTTTAATGGTTTTTCACTAATTTAAAGGGTACATCATTACCGTTAAATGGTTTCAAAATCCTTTGCTATCTCTGCTATTTTCTATTTTTATGCGTAATTTAGAATCTACAAGAAAAACACCATGGGAATAAGAGCACTTATAGTTGATGATGAAGAGTTGGCAAGAGAAAATCTCAAAATGATGATTGAGAGTTTTTGCCCTTCAATAGAAGTAGTAGGAAGTGCTCAAAACAAGGCAGATGCGAAAGAAAAAATTAAATCTCTTCAACCAGAGGTTGTATTTCTTGACATTTGTATGCCTTCTGGAATTGAAGGACTAACTCTTTTGGATGAAATTGAAGACAAAAACTTTCTTGTTGTTTTTGTTACAGCTTTTAAGGAATATGCTCTCAAAGCATTTAATGCAAATGCGGTTCATTATTTATTAAAACCTATTGATATTGATGAATTACTAGAAGCAGCCAAAAAGATTGAGGAACGGTTGTTCTTACTTAACTCAAATCCAGAAACTAAAATAGAGTATCAAAAAACACTACAGAATGTAACGCAAAGCATTAGAACAAAAAGCAATAAAAAGCTTACAATTTCTCACAGCAGAGGTATTAAAATAATAGACCAAACTGATATAGAATTTATTGAGGCAAAAGGAAACTGTACAGATATCTATTTTAAAGACAAAACAAAATATACCGATACTAGAACCCTTAAAGTTTACGAAAATTTATTGGATCCCAATCAATTTTTTAGAACTCATAAGTCATACATTATTAACCTCAGCTATCTTAAAGAATACTTAACCTCCCTGGGAAATGTTGCTGTATTGGCTAGTGGAAAAGAAATACCAGTATCAAGAAATAAAACCAAAGAATTCACCACTCTATTGAAAAATTTGTAAAAAACGATATCTTTGTTTTTTCAACACAAAAAATAAAATTTCCATGGCAAAGAACAAACTAATGAAATTTGATGAAATGAAAACTATGGAGAGGGTTTTTGAGCCATCTATGGAGGATTTTATTGATGTAGATTATCCATTGCAAGGAAACTGGAATAAAGATGTGTTCAAAAACGACAATCCTATTGTTCTTGAGCTAGGTTGCGGAAAAGGTGAATACTCTGTAGGATTGGGAAGAAAATACCCAAATAAGAATTTTGTAGGGATAGATATAAAAGGAGCAAGAGTATGGAAAGGCGCGAAAGAAGCCAATGAAGAAAACTTAACTAATGTTGCTTTCTTGAGAAATGTAGTTGATTTTGTAGAACATTTCTTTGCAGAAAATGAGGTAGATGAAATTTGGCTTACTTTTTCTGATCCTCAACCAAAAAAACCTAATAAAAGATTATCATCTAGAGAGTTTGTAAAAAGATACAAGAAAGTTTTAAAACCGAATGGTATCATTCATTTGAAAACGGATAATACGCTTTTATACCATTCTACATTAGAAGAAATTGAAGAATATGGCTATGAAGTTTTAGCCAATTCTAACAATATTTATGAAAAAGATTGGGATAGTTTTGATAAAGAAACTCAAGAAATATTAAACATCAGAACTCATTACGAAACTCTATTCGCCAACAAAGGTTTTAAAATAAAGTATGTTGCTTTTAGAGTAGATGATTAATTACTCCTCTACCGTTATAGATACATAATCTACATTACCATTAATTGGAGGATTTATTTTTTTGATAGTAATAACCGCATTGAGCATAATAAAATCTTCGGCTTTAAGCCTAGCTAATATTCTATAGCCCACAGTTTCTATCAACTTAGAACGTATCGCCATTTCTTCTTCTACAATTTTGTTTACAATTACATAATCAATTGTCTTACTTAAATCATCTTTCATTGCAGACTCCTTAAAGTCTGTAGTAAGCTCTACATCAACTATATATTCATTTCCAATCTTAGCTTCTTCATCCAAACAACCGTGATAAGCATATGCTTGGATTCCAATTACTGATACTTTATTCATTATTTGTACTTTTTTTGAAAACAGATTGTTCTAACTGAAACAAATCTGATCCTTTTTTAAATCTTCTAATATTCACTTCAAATGAAACTGAATCTATATCTATAGAACCTAGTCTGTGCTTGTTTATACGGTAATAAAACAAAGCAGAATCTAATCTTTGCGAGTAGGTTTTTGTTTTATCTGTCTTAAAATAATTCAAAAAATTGTCACCCTCTAGTAATTCTGAAAATTGAATAAACGACATATTTTTTGCTGCAGCTTCATTTATATACTTCTCCTCTTCTGCTTTTATTTTTTCCAATACCTTTTCTGCTATTTGCTTGTAATCTCCTGCTAAAACGTAATATTCTTGATTTTCCTTATACGTATTAAAATCAATATTATACTTTTCAAAAATCCCATTGTACATGGTCATTGCAGAGTCTTTTATTACATCTTGACTTATATTTAGATTAGAAAGTCCTCCTTCTAAAATATTAATATCATAGATAAGTTCTACAAACTTGTCTTGTTCAATAAAAGGTTTAGGTTTTTCATACTTATTCCCAATACCACAACTTGCAATAAATAATACTGAAATTGTAAATAGAAACACATGAAATTTTGATATAACTCTCATTTAATTAGTATTTAGATTATCTGTTAAACGAAAGTCTTTGTCCGTTAGTGCCTTCTATTATTTTATTGTCATTCCACACTACATCACCACTTACAATAGTTGTTTCAATAGTAGATCCAAATTCATCTCCTTCAAATGGAGACCAACCACATTTGTAAAGCAAACTTTCTTTAGTTACAGTCTGTTTCTTATCCAGGTTAGCAATTACTATATCTGCATAATATCCTTCTCTTAGATATCCTCTTTTTTCTATTTCGAAACAAATAGCCACATCATGACTAAATTTTTGAACTATCTGAGTTAATTCAATTTTCCCTTGCTTATAAAGCTCGAACATTGCCAATAATGCATGTTGAACTAATGGCCCTCCAGATGCTGCTTTGGTATACAATCCGTCTTTTTCTTCAATTGTATGAGGAGCATGATCAGTTGCAATTACATCTATTACATTATCGGTTACCGCTTGTAAAATTGCGTCTCTATCGCTTGCTTTCTTCACAGCTGGGTTCCATTTTATTCTGGACCCCCTTGTTTTGTACTGGCTATCATCAAACCACATGTGGTGGATACAAGCCTCTGCAGTTATTCTCTTTTCAGCCAGTGGCTTGTCATTACTAAACAAACTCAATTCTTTGGCTGTAGAGATATGTAAAATATGTAATCGTGTGTTGTATTTCTTGGCTAAACTTACCGCCAAAGAAGAAGACAAATAACAAGCTTCTTCACTTCTTATAATTGGATGAAACTCCATAGGAATATCATCCCCGTATTTTTCCTTATACTCTGCTAAGTTTTTTCTTACAGTTGCTTCGTCTTCACAATGAGTTGCAATAAGCATTTTACATTGCGAAAAAATATTTGTTAAAGTTGTTTCATTATCTACAAGCATATTCCCTGTAGAGGATCCCATAAATACTTTAACCCCACATACTGTTTTAGGATCTGTTTTTAGTACTTCTTCAATGTTATCGTTAGAAGCCCCCATAAAAAAAGAATAATTTGCCAATGAGCTTTTTGCTGCAATTTGGTATTTATCCTCTAATAATTCTTGAGTAAGAGTATTGGGAACCGTATTTGGCATTTCCATAAAAGAAGTAATCCCTCCTGCTACAGCTGCTCTAGATTCTGTAAATAAATTGGCTTTGTGAGTTAATCCTGGCTCTCTAAAATGTACTTGATCATCTATTGCTCCTGGTAAAACATAGTTTCCTTTTGCATCTATCACCTTTGCCGAGGGATGAGATAAATTGATTCCAATTTTTTCAATTTTATCGTTTACAATCAGGATATCTTTTTCTTCAATCTTTCCTTCGTTTACTAGTTTTCCGTTCTTAATGAGAAGTGTTGCCATAATTTATCTTTATTAGACTATAAAGATAAGCAACCAGTTGTTTATTACGAAGTATAAAAAGAAATAACTGAGGGTTAATTCTTGGCTTTAATTTTTTTAAACTTTAGTTTGAATACTCCAAAAATTGCTTCTTTAAAAATAGAAGTATCCATTTTTGAGTTTCCTAATTCTCTATCTTTAAAAGTAATTGGCACTTCTTTTCCTTTAAAACCTAATCGAGTTGCTGTATATTTCATTTCTATTTGAAACGCATATCCGATAAATTTTATAGAATCTAAATCTATTGTTTCTAATACTTTTCTTGAATAACACATGTAACCAGCTGTAGTATCTTTTATAGATACCCAAAGAATAGAACGCACATAGATTGATGCAAAATAGGAAAGAAATAATCTTTTCTTATCCCAATTACTAACGCCTCCCCCTTTTACATAACGAGAACCAATACTAAAGTCATATCCATCCTTGGCACAAGCTTCATACAAAGCTGGTAATTTATCTACAGGGTGAGAAAAATCTGCATCCATTTCAAAAATGAAATCATATCCTTTCTCTAATCCCCATTTAAACCCGTGAATATAAGCAGTACCTAGTCCCAATTTACCTTTCCTTTGCTCCATATGAAGACTTTTAGGAAATTCTAATTGTAATTTTTTAACGATATCTGCAGTGCCATCAGGTGATCCATCATCTACAATTAAAACGTGAAAAGCCTTAGGGAGCGAATGAACCTTTCGGATCATTTTCTCAATGTTTTCTTTTTCATTGTAAGTGGGTATTATTACTAGACTATCTGACATAATTTTTATAGGTGACCAAATATAACGTTTTGAACTTATTTTGAAAAACAAATCCAATCTATTTTAGATATTTAACATTAATTAAAGTATTCCTTAGGGATATTACATACAGGAATAGCAACCATTTTGTGCTGATTGGCTCTATTCAGTCTTTTATAAATAGCCATTACCTCTTCTTGTCTTTCTGTTAGGTCATCTGTTTTGTTGTACTCAATATAATCCATTGCCCATTCCAATTCTGGATAAGATGCTCCTATTTGATCTTCATCTGTACGGTCATCTCCCCACAACCCATCTGTAGGTTTCGCTTCTTGTATTTCTTCAATTATGTTTAATTCAGCAGCTATTTCAAAAACTTGAGTTTTCATTAAATCTGCAATAGGACTTAAATCCACTCCCCCGTCTCCATATTTTGTAAAAAAACCTACTCCAAAATCTTCTACTTTATTACCTGTTCCTGCTACCAAATATTTATGATGACCAGCAAAAGCATATAAAGTTGTCATTCTTAGTCTTGCTCTTACATTTGCCATAGTTAATTGATCCTGAATCCCCTCAGGAAAATCATTACAAGTTTGATCAAATGTTGCTGTCAAGTCTACCACATCAGAAGTTACTCCTTCAAAATTTTCTTTAAGCCATGCTATGTGATTATTACTTCTATCAAACTGATTTGGAGCTTGATGAATTGGCAAATTAAGACAAATTAATTTCTTGCCTGTCATAGCACAAAGCGTAGATGTAACTGCAGAGTCAATCCCACCAGAAATACCAAGTACAAACCCATCCATGCCTGCTTTATTGGCATATTCATCTAGCCAATTAACTATATATTCTATTACTTTTTTCGTTTTCATAAATATTGGTTTAAAAAAAAACACCTATAAAAATAGGTGTTTCTTGAATGATTAAAAAAAATATCTACTAAAATAATACTCCTACAGTCAATTGAATTCCGTGTGCTTTGAAGTTTTGAGTAACTTGTTTAAAATCTCCTGTAGAGTTAGGCGACACTAAATATTTAGAATCTCCTTTTACCACATTAGTAAAACCTAAGTTATAATGTAATCCCCCAAAAACTGAAGTCCCTTCAGAAATTTTGTACTCTGCCCCTAATCCAAATTTCAATTGAACTCTTAGTGGCTGCATATCTTTATCCATGTTTACTTCACTAATATCTCCAATATCTGCTTTTGCATCATTGTCTCCTAAGTAATCTACATCATCATTAATTTTAGAACTTGTTCTGAAAGCTAAATTCAGTCCAAATTCACCAAAATAAGTCATGTAACCAATTTCTTTAGTTTTCATTTTAATTCCTACAGGAATTGTAACGTAACTATTTTTATAAGTTCTGCTTTTCAATTGCACCTGGTAAGCCGAAGTATCTTCTGGCTCATAGCTTCCATTTACTTCTGACGTTTCTACAAAAGAATAATCCTTATTCATAAAGTAAAATACGCTTGTAGAGCTAGCTCCATTTGGCATAAAATCTATCTTCCCTTTTTCTGTTTGTAACTCAAGACCAGAATAAAAACTAAAATTGTCTCCAATTGCATATTCCATAGTTAATCCACCTCCAAATCCTAGACTAACTCCGTCACTTGCGAATTTTTTAGTATCACTTGGTTTAAGCCAATTAATGGATGGCGCAACTTTTAATCCAAATCTAAATTTACTTTGAGACATTCCGAATTGTGTAAACAATACTAATCCTAATACAATTGCTAATTTTTTCATTTATTTTTTTTTGTAAAATTATTTTCAAAAATAAGTAAATATTTCTGAATACTTTGTTAATACCCTAATGGATTAGTTATTTAAACTTGAAATAAACAAAGAGCCTTCCAAAGTTCTTACTGTCCTTATCTATTCTATGGTATTTATTTTTGATATGTTTTTGATCCAAAAATCGCAAGACCTTCTTCTTTAATTGGCCAGAACCTTTCCCAGGAATAATTTCTACTTCTTTTATTTTCTTCTCTATTGCTTCATCAATAATTCTATTTAATTCTTTCTCAATTAAATCTCCTTTGTTGTAAATATCGTGTAAATCAAGTTTCAACTTAGCCATAAATGATAAAAAAAATAAGTAAATAAAAGTATGCTTCAAAAAAAAATTATAACTTCAATCATGAAACATTTGATAAATATAGGGCTTTTGGCACTCTTCCTAACCCTCTCATTCTCATTTTCCTCAAAAAAAGGTGATGAAGTTAGGCTGTATAAAAGTTTGAATGAAGCATTGCTAAACCCCTCTGAAGTCACTCACTTGAAGCTTACTAGAAAAAAATACTACACTTTTCCTTTAGATATTTTAAAATTAAAAAACTTAATCTACCTGGATTTAAGTAAAAATAGAATGGATTCAATTCCTACTTCTATTAAAGAGCTAACAAAACTGGAAGAAATAAAATTGAATTCTAATAATTTTATTTCTTTTCCTGATGCTATATGTCAATTATCTACATTAAAAAAATTGGGTCTTGCAGAGAATAGTATAGAAAATATACCTAGCGGAATATCTGACTTGAAAAATCTAGAAGTCTTGGATTTATATAGAAATAGTGTTGCAGAGATTTCTTCGGAAATACGTAATCTTGATAGTTTGAAAAGATTAGACCTTAGAATGATTGAGATTGATGATGAAAAACAAGAAAGAATAGAAGCATTACTGCCCAACACAAGAGTTATGCTTACTGCACCTTGTAATTGTGCAACAAGATAACTTAAGCTATCTCTCCACCACAACTAGAGCCTGCTCCTGCAGTACATCCAAAACAATGCTCATTTACTATAATCTTTCTATCCAATAAGGCTTGTGGATCAAAATCTTTTACGTGTTGTTTAGCTTTATCTTTCACTGCTACTTTCAGTTCTAGCATTTGATTAAAATCACAATCATACAAGTAACCATCCCATCCTACGGAAACCGTATTTCTGCACATCACACCTTCTGCAGCTGTTGGATTATATGAATTTACTAATTTCTCCATATATCCTTCAAAGTTTTCACTTGCTACCAAATAATCCAAATATCTACTAATTGGTATATTAGTTATAGCAAACAAACTATTGAATTCAATATCAAAATCTTTCTTTAATTTTCTTTTGAACTGCTGTTCTAATCCAGATTGAGCAGGAGGCAAAAATGCACCTGATGGATTGTAAACAAGATTCAAAGTAAGTCCTGATCCTTCCATTCCATAACCTACCTCATTTAGCATTTTTAATGCTCTTATACTTCTATCAAAAACTCCATCCCCTCTTTGGCTATCAGTTTTCTTAGAACTATAATGAGGTAAGGAACTAACAATCTCTACTTCATTTTCTTTATAAAACTCGGGCAAGTCAAAGTACTTCTTATTTGCTACAATAATTGTAAGATTACACCTTACAATTGTTTTACAACCTAATTTATAAGCTTCTTCTACAAACCATCTAAAATGGGGATTCATTTCTGGAGCTCCACCAGTTAAATCGACTGTTTTAATTCCCGATTTTTCTATTGCATCCAAACATTGCTGCAAAGTCTCCTTTGTCATTATCTCTTTTCTATCTGGCCCTGCATCAACATGGCAATGAGAACATACTTGGTTACACATTTTCCCCATATTAATCTGAAAAATATCCAAACCAGTGGTTGTTAATGGAAACAAATTTGTTTCTTTTAATTTAGTAGAAAAACTATCTAGATTTTGATTTGCAACACCATCATGCAACACTTTTAGTTGCTTATCTATATTTGATAACTCGTGGTTTTGTTTTTTTAAACTTTTTGTATTTAAACTCATAATAAATTTTACATTGAAACCTCTTTCACTTTGTTCATCATTTGAACTCCGTGTACTAAAGTAGCTCCACCTCTAATTGCAGCCGCAACATGCACTGCTTCCATCATTTCCTCTTCATCACATCCTTTCTCAAGAGAATCTACTGAATAAGAATCAATACAATACGGACACTGAATAGCATGAGAAACAGCTAAAGCAATAAGAGATTTCTCTCTTTGTGTAAGAGCTCCCTCTTTAAAAACTTCTCCGTAATATCCGAAAAATTTATCGGCCATTTCTTTTTGAAATTCTCCAATTTTCCCGAATTTCTTTAAATCGTCAGGATTATAATATGTTTTCATAATTTAATTAATTAAAATCAATTTAGGTGATTGATGTAAATTTTTTATAATTTTACGACTAGGCTACAATAAATAGTATTGAGCCTAGATTGTCGAGTAAATCTATTACAACTTACACTCGCATCCAAAAATAATACGAATAACTATGATAAAATTTGTTTCGAAATTTACACAACAACTTGAGGAAGCTTTTGAAATTGGTAAAAACGCCAATCTTAAAAAATCAGACAAAAAAGTAGATAATGTAATAATTTGCGGATTGGGTGGATCTGGTATTGGTGGCGTAATTGCAGCTCAAGTGATAGAAGAATTCTCTGACATTCCAATTATAACTCACAACACTTATTCACTTCCCAAATTTGTGGGAGAGAATACGCTAGTAATTGCTTCGTCCTATTCTGGAAATACAGAAGAAACAGTTTCTGCTTTGGAAGAAGCTATTAAAAGAAATGCAGAAATTACATGTATTTCTTCTGGAGGAAAAATTGTAGAAATTGCCAAGACAAATAATTTAAACCTTATTACTGTTCCCGGAGGAAACCCTCCTAGAGCCATGCTAACTTATTCTTTAACTCAATTATTTTTTGTTTTAAAAAATTACAATTTAATCTTTGATGGGTTTGAAGAAGATTTAAAAAACACTATTTCACTGTTAAATGATGAAATAGAAAATATTAAATCTGAAGCAAAAAAAGTAACTCAGATAATAAAAGACAAAACTATTCTTATCTATACTGATGTAAGTTTTGGTGGAGTGGGTACTCGCTTTAAACAGCAATTAAATGAAAACTCTAAAGTTTTGGCCTTCAACAATGTTGTCCCTGAAATGAATCATAATGAATTATTGGGGTGGAATGGTGGTGATGACAGTTTTGCTGTTATCTTTCTAAAAAATACTTCTGACAACAAAAGAAACCAAGTTCGTATGGAGATCTCAAAAGAAGTTATCTCCACAAAGACCGATTATATTTCTGAAATATATTCAAAAGGAAATTCTCGTATAGAAAGAACTCTCTATCTAATCCTAATTACCGATTGGATATCTGTATACTTAGCAGATGAATATGGAGTAGATGCTATCGAAATAAAAGTTATTGATCATCTTAAACATGAGCTAAGCAAACATTTATAATGAATAAAAACGTAATCTTTCAAGATTTAGGTCTTATCGAATATCAAAAGGCTTGGGATTTTCAAACCGAAATTTTTGATAAAACTATTGCAACAAAAACTGTAAATAGAAAAAATGAAGATCAGGGACTACCAGCTGTACAAACTGAAAATCATCTTATTTTTTGCGAGCATCCTCACGTTTACACTTTAGGTAAAAGTGGAGACGAGTCTCACCTTTTGATGAATAAGGAACAGCTCGAAAAAAACAACATTACTTACCACAAAATAAACCGTGGTGGAGACATAACGTACCATGGACCTGGACAAATAGTTGGGTATCCAATTTTTGATTTAGACCATTTCTTTACCGACATACACAAATACTTAAGATTTATAGAAGAGGCCGTAATTCTTACCTTAGAAGAGTATGGAATTAAAGCAGGTAGAATTGATGGATTAACGGGAGTTTGGTTAGACATTAACGACCCGTTTAAATCTAGAAAAATATGTGCTTTGGGTGTTAAATGCAGCAGATGGGTAACCATGCATGGCTTTGCATTTAACGTGAATACGGATTTATCTTTATTCAAAAACATAATTCCTTGTGGAATTGATGACAAGGCAGTAACCTCTATGCAACAAGAGCTAGGGAGAGAAATCGACATGGAAGAAGTGAAAGGGAAATTATTAATAAACCTTTCTAATCTTTTTGATTTTGATGTGGTAAAAGAGAATTAAGAAAAACTTTTTGTAAAAAAAAATGAAAAAGGACATCCAACAACCTGAAGTTAAAGATGTGTACATTGCTGTAATTGCTAAAGAACATGAAAATGGCGAATACGAATGGAATGCTTATTTAATAAACAATAAAAAAGAAAAACTAGAAGGAGTTTTAGTTTCTACCAGAGGTTATGGAGAAATTGATGGCGAGCAAAAAAAAACAGCTACATTTAGACATTCCTTGGAAGAAGTTGAACCAAAATCTTTCAAAAAAATAGAATCAATTCCTGAAGAACTATTTGCATTGAATAATGAATTTTGGGCTAGTTTTTATGTAAACAACAAAATGTATGATAAAAAATACATTTTTTTAACAGAATCTATTTCAATATTTAATGCGATTAACGTACCTATTATTAACGAATTAGGAGTGATGATTTAAATCATTGTTATATTTAACATATCATTGTTATTACTATAACTTCTTCAATCACGGTATTACTAATATTATTATTACATTTGTTTTGATGGAATTTACTGCAACACAAATAGCCCAATTACTAGAAGGAACAATTGTTGGAAATGAAGACATTTCTGTTTCAAACCTTTCTAAAATAGAAGAAGGTACCACAGGTACTCTTTCTTTCTTATCTAATTTAAAATACGAATCCTATATTTACACTACAGGAGCATCTATTGTCATAACAGACAAAAGCTTTGAACCTACTAAGGAAATACCTAGTTCGTGTACATTGATAAAAGTAGACAGTGCACAAGCTGCATTTGCAAAACTACTTGAAATGTACAATCAGGTTAAAAGAAAAAATACTGGAATTCACCCAAATAGTTTTATACCAGAAAGTTCCAAAACAGGAGAAGACGCCTATATAGGCGCTTTTGTTTGTATTGGAGAAAATGTTACTATTGGTAAAAATGTTCAAATTTACCCTAATTCATACGTTGGAGATAACGTAACAATTGGAGACAATACCATAATATTTGCTGGAGTAAAAGTTTATTCGGATTGTATTATCGGAAAAAACTGTACACTTCACTCAGGAGTAATTTTGGGAGGAGATGGATTTGGATTTGTTCCAAACAGTGAAGGAAACTATGCTAAAGTTCCACAAATTGGAAACGCAATACTAGAAGATTTTGTGGAAGTAGGTGCAAATACTACAATTGACAGAGCTACGTTAGGATCTACAATCATCAGAAAAGGAGTGAAACTGGATAACTTAATTCAAGTTGCTCACAATGTAGAGATTGGAGAGAATACGGTAATAGCTGCACAAACAGGAATTGCAGGATCTACTAAGATTGGTAAAAACTGTATGATTGGCGGACAAGTAGGAATAGTAGGCCACATAAAAATTGCTGACGAAGTAAAAATAGCAGCACAATCAGGAGTAGGTCACACAATAGAAGAAAAAGGATTAATTGTACAAGGCTCACCAGCATTTCCTATTGGAGATTACAAAAGATCTTACATTGTGTACAGAGGACTACCAGATTTAAAAAGAAAAGTAGATGCATTGGACAAAAAAATGTCCAATTAATTTAAACAGTAATAATGACTGACAAGCAAAAAACTATAAAATCACCTATAACCCTTAAAGGTATAGGCTTACATACAGGAGAACCTGTTACTCTTTCTATTTTACCAGCTAAGGTAAATCACGGGTATAAATTTCAGAGAACTGACGTAGAAGGACAACCTACTATTGATGCTGATGTATCTCGAGTTACAGAAACTCAAAGAGGAACTACTTTAGAACAAAACGGAACTTTAATTCACACGACAGAGCACGTTCTTGCTGCTATTTATGCTTCGGGAATTGACAATGCAATGATACAAGTAGATGGTCCTGAAATTCCAATTATGGACGGTAGTTCAAAATTGTTTCTGGAAGCTATAGAAGCTGTAGGAATAGAAGATCAAGAAAAAGACAGAGAGTATTTTGTGGTAAAAGACACAATAAAATTTGAAGTTGCAGAGAAAGGAATAGAATTTCTTGCAGTACCAGATGAGAACTACAGAATTACTGTAATGGTTGATTACAACTCACCTGTACTTGGAACACAGCATGCTTCTATGCTTGATATTTCTGAGTTTAAAGAAAACATTTCTCCATGTAGAACTTTTGTATTCTTAAAAGAATTGGAATACTTAGCTTCTAACGGATTAATAAAAGGTGGAGATTTAGACAATGCTATTGTATTGGTAGAAAGAAAAGAAATTTCTGATGAAGAAATAAACAAACTAAAAACTCTACTAGGAAAAGAAGACCTTGAAATAAAATTAGACGGAATTGGTGTATTGAACACAACTAAATTAAAATTTCAAAATGAACCTGCAAGACACAAACTACTAGATATAGTTGGTGATTTAGCATTGATTGGTAAAAGAATAAAAGGGCACATCTTGAGTGCAAGGCCAGGTCACTATGGAAACACTGAATTTGGAAAAATACTGAAAGCTAAGTTTGTAGAGCAAAAGAATGACAAGACAAGACACTTTGATTTAACCAAAGAACCTCTTTACGACATTAATGCAATTACAGAATTAATACCACACAGATATCCTTTCTTATTGATTGATAAAATCATGGAAATAAGTGAAAATGGAATTGTTGGGGTGAAAAATGTTACTTTAAACGAACCGTTTTTTACAGGTCATTTTCCTGGAAACCCTGTAATGCCAGGTGTACTTCAAATTGAAGCAATGGCACAAACTGGAGGTGTTTTTGCACTTAGCAAAATAGAAGATCCAGAAAATTACTCTACTTATTTCTTGAAAATAGATAACGTAAGATATAAAAAGAAAGTGATTCCGGGAGATACGATCGTATTTGAACTAGAGCTTGTAAGCCCTATTAGAAGAGGATTAGTAAACATGAAAGGAAAAGCATATGTAAACGGAATAGTTGTTTCGGAGGCAGAAATGCTAGCACAAGTTGTTAAAGAAAAAAACGTATAATGAATAATCCTCAAGCAAATATACATCCTAATGCAAAAATTGCAGAAACTGCAATTATAGAACCATTTGCAACTGTAGGCGACAATGTAGAAATTGGCGCAGGAACTTGGATTGGCCCTGGAGCTGTAATCATGAGTGGAGCCAGAATTGGAGAAAATTGCAAAATTTTTCCTGGGGCTGTAATCTCAGCAATTCCTCAAGATTTAAAATTTGCAGGAGAAGATACAACTGTAATAATTGGGAACAACTCTACAATTAGAGAATGTGTAACGATTAATAGAGGAACTGTAGATAAAATGACTACGCAGGTTGGAGACAATTGCTTAATCATGGCTTATACACACCTAGGACACGATACAATTATTGGCAACAACTGTGTAATTGCAAATTCTGTAAATATTGCAGGACACGTAACTATAGAAGATTGGGCAATAGTTGAAGGAATGGTTGGAATACAGCAGTTCACAAGAATAGGAAAACATGCATTTGTTGCAGGAGCATCTATGGTGAGAAAAAGTGTACCTCCATTTGTAAAAGCTGCCAGAGAGCCTATATCTTATGTAGGAGTAAACTCAATTGGGCTTAGAAGAAGAGGATATACCAACGAACAAATAACTAACATAGAAGATGTGTACAGAGTTGTTTATGTTCAGAATAAAAACATTACTCAAGCGCTTAAGATTGCAGATTTAGAATTACCTAGCTCTAAAGAAAAAGACGAAATTCTTAGTTTCATCAATAATGAAACTAAAGGAATTATGAGAGGATTTAATTAGATTTTAGATGGAAAACTAATGATGCTAGAGGAATGAAAAAAAGAAATTGATTAACAATGAAAATCACTCTTGAAAATACTGGTAAAAAATACAACAAAGAGTGGATTTTTAAAAACCTCAATTTAGAAATCACTTCACCTTCTTCTACCGTTATTTCTGGTTCTAATGGATCGGGAAAATCTACTTTACTCAAAGTTTTATCGGGATTTGAAACACCTTCAAAAGGAGTAATTTCTTACGAAGGCGATTCTCCTATTTCTGCCGAGAAGATTTACAAGCATGTTGCATATACTTCTCCATACATTTCTGTTTTTGAAGAATACACCATTGAAGAATTAGTCTCCTTTTATTCTAAACTAAAGCCTTTAAAAAACAATATTTCTTATTCAGATTTTATAGATATAATTGAACTAAAAAACACCAAAGACAAAGCTATCAAGCATTTTTCTTCAGGGATGAAACAAAGAGTAAAATTAGGATTAGCTATTCTATCAGATTGCCCTATTTTATTGCTAGATGAACCAACTTCCAATTTAGATGCTAATGCAATAAAATGGTATCAAAACTTGATTCAAAACAATTTAGAAAACCGAATTGTCTTCGTAGCATCCAATAATCAAAAAGATGAATCATTCTTTTGTGACAATGAAATAAAAATTGAAGATTATAAATAATCATGCATTACGTTTCTCAATTAGAAGAAGATTTTAAAAAGCAAGGAGATAGAAATATAGCCGAAAAACAAGAATCTTATCTCAAAAATCAATTTGAGCTTTATGGAATACCAACTCCTTTGAGAAAAGAAACTCAAAAACCATTTTTATTAAAAAACAATCTCCCATTAAAATCTGAATTAACTAAAATCACAGAAGAACTTTGGGCAAAACCACAAAGAGAGTTTCAGTATTTTGCGATAGACCTCAACAGAAAGTATTTGAAAAAAATAGAATTTCAAGACATTGAGCTATTCGAGTTAATGATAACCAATAAATCTTGGTGGGACACAGTAGATTTAATAGCAACAAACCTTGTTGGGACCTATTTTAAGCTGTTTCCTGAACAAATATTCCCCGTGACCGAAAAGTGGATGGATTCTGGGAATATGTGGCTACAGAGAACCTGCTTGATTTTTCAATTGAAATATAAAGAAGAGATTGATAACAAATTATTGTCGGATTACATTCTATTATTAAAAGACACTAATGAATTTTTCATAAACAAAGCAATTGGATGGATATTAAGAGAATACACACGTACAAATCCCCAATGGGTTATTGATTTTGTTGAAACTTATGAATTAAGCAATTTATCTAAGCGTGAAGCTTTGAGGCTAATTTAATATTACTCAGAACTTCTAATTATTTTTTAATTAGTTTAAAACTTTTGATAGTTTGGTTATACTCTGAAATCAAAACAACATAAATTCCACTTGAAAGTCGACCAAATGAAATAGCAGTATTTACTCTATTTATATTTTTATTTTCAATCAACTGTCCATGATTTGTGTAAACTTGATAGGATAAATTTTGAATATTATAATTCCCAACAGACAAATTCAATCTATCCTTAGCAGCTTGAGGAAAAACAGATATTTCTAAGGCTATTCCCTCTGCTTTTTTCAATCCCGTAGAACATAAAATTTCAAAGGCATGCTGAATTCCATCTTTACTATTTCCTAGCTCATTAGAATTTGAAGTATGCACTCCTTGCCCCAAAGAAGAACTTATAGACAAATATTCATTAGGAATTTTATGGTTTCGACTTAATATCATTATAGTGCATAATTTTGAATCTATTCTTAGATCAGATTTAGAATTAGATATAAAACAAACATAATCCATACAATCCAATTTTACAACATGACAAAAATCATCAGAACTCTAAGTTCTTCAAAAACAGTGTTTTATAGTTTGTGTTTGTTGGAATATACGTGGTACTACGTACATCAATTCAACCACAATCACCCCTTATACCATTAGTTTATAGATACTTCTGTGTTAATTTTCAGTTCAAAAAATCAATAAAAAGTACAACAATGAGAAATGGTCTAATTTTTAAACAAATTAAACCTTCTCACAAACCAAAACTTGCTTCTTATTTTCGGCATTAGTGGTGAAAAACAAATAAGTATTTCCTCCGTCTTTCACTTTTAGCTTTTTTCTAATCTCTTCTACTTTTAGCGGGAAATTTCTTGTAGTAATATTAGCCTTTGCTCCTCCAAATTGTTTTTTCAATTCTTTGGTATTGTAATCCAATATTTCCATTATTCTAAATACCCTTCCTGGGAAATCTATCAACTCATCCGAGGTATATAAATGTGAATGTTGGTGTAATTTACCCAAACCAAATTTTACAGCTACTTGATTAAAACCTCCCGATTTCATAATTGCCGAATTTGGTTCGTATAAATATTTTTTTGGATGATCCAGTTGAAAAGAATTATTCTCCTCTTCCATTGTGAAATTAAAAACTTGATTCTCCTCGGGAAGAAGATTTATCGTTTTTATTTCTACACTTCCCTCCCATCCTTTTTCAAAAATCCACAACAATTCTTTCACCTCATTTTTAACTGCAACTGCATGAATTTCCTTTACCGATTTCAATTCTTTTAGTCCTTGAGACAAATCAATTAATGGAGAAGTTTTCATCAGAATTTTATTTGTTTTAGAAAACAATAAATCCAAATTATTAGGAATATCGGGCAAGCAATCCGACATTAAAAACACCTTTCCTTTCACGTCACTTCTTCGAGATGGATCTACATAAATACAATCGAAATTTAATTCTGTATCTTGTAAAAACTGCATTCCGTCTCCACAATAAAATTCGCAATTATCCACTCCCAATTGATTAAAATTATGAGCTGTAATTTGTGATAATTCTTCATTTATTTCACAGTGAACTATAGAACCAAATTGTTTGGAAAAATAGTAATCATCCACTCCAAACCCACCAGTCAAATCTATTAAATTTTCACCTGAAACTAAGCTCGCTTTATAAGCTGCTGTTTGCTCAGAAGAAGTTTGCTCTATTGAGATTTTTACAGGATAAATAATACCTTTTGTTTGAAACCAAGTAGGTAATTTAGCTTTAGATTTTACTTTTCCTGAAATCTGAATAGCCAATTCACGGTTTTCTACATCTTCAAACAATTGGCTTTTTAGAACCAATTTATTGACATCTATCCGTAAATTTACTGCTATATAGTCTTGAATTGATTGTTGAAGTATCGCTTTATTCATCTCTCATGATTAAAGTTAACGCAATTCTTATTTCGTGGTAAGGAACCAATTCATGTAGTTTGTCGAAAATTGGTTTCAACTCAAATTTACGGTCATTTTCTTCAAATGCTTTCTTTACTTTTTCCAATACTTTTGGAGAAATAAACTTTGCTAGATCCACATCTTTTCCTTCGGAATATAGTTGCGATAAATGAGAAAAAATAGTCATTAATTGAAGCCCTCTTTTCTCGGAAATTGCTGTAGGAGAAAGTCCTTCTTTATACAAGTTATAAGTTTCAATCTTTGTCGATACTTTAGCTGCTTTAGGCTTGGACTCATGGTTCCTTATTACATCCATAAATTCTTCTCCGTACTCTTCCATTTTGTTCATTCCTACTCCCGAAATGGCTAAAAATTCATTTTGAGAAACAGGCATGTCTCTTGCCATTTCTGTCAATGTTTTATCATTAAAAATAATATATGCAGGAACATTTTCTTCTCTAGAAATAGTAGACCTAAGAGTTCTTAACTTATTAAATAATTCTTTATTATCAACTCCCTCAGGAACCATTCGAGTTGGCTTTTTCTTCGTCTCTTTATCTTTTATTTGAATTGGTCTTGTCATCTCCAATTTTCTATTCCCTTTCAAAATTTCCCAACCTACAGGAGAAATTTTAAGTGCAGAATTCTCGCTATACATTATTTCTATAGCCCCATGATTGGCCAACTGAATAATGTAATCTCTCCAATCGTAAAAACTTACTTCCTTTCCTATTCCGTAGGTTTTCAGTTTCATATAATTCTTTGCTTGCACCTCAGCATTGTTAGATCCTCTCAATACATTAATAAGCATTGTGATCCCTTCTTGCTCTCCCATTCTGGCAATTCCCGACAATGCTTTTTGAGCCAAAATAGTTCCATCAAACTCTGTTGGAGGATTACTACACACATCACAATTTCCACAGTTCTCTTCAAGATGCTCTCCAAAATAAGACAACAGAATCTTTCTCCTGCATGATTTTGCCTCGGCAAATTGCAGCATTCTGTTTAGTTTCTCTTTTTGCATTCCAGAGTTTGCTCCATTATCAGCAAACTGGCTGTACAATACAAAATCCCTCATGTTGTAATACAAGATAGTATCGGATGGCAAACCATCTCTCCCCGCTCTTCCTATTTCTTGGTAGTACCCTTCTAAGTTTTTCGGCAAATTATAATGAATAACCCACCTAACATTGGGTTTATCTATTCCCATCCCAAATGCAATAGTTGCTACTATTATTTTGGTGTCATCATTTATAAAACTAGTCTGTATCTCCTCTCTATCATCTGCATTCATTCCTGCATGATAATGCGAAACAGAAAGTCCTTCCTTTTTCAAATAGTCCGAAACCTCTTCCGTATTTTTTCTACTCAAGCAATAAATAATCCCACTCTCATCTCCCTTAGATTTTATAAACCGCTTAATTTCTTGCAGCTTTTGTTTCTTAGGAATCTGCCCTTTTACTTCTATACTCAGGTTTTTTCTATCAAATGACGAAATAAATAATTTAGAATCTTTCAATCCCAATTGCTCCTCAATATCTGTCCTTGCCGATTTATCTGCAGTTGCAGTAAGTGCCATAAAAGGAACCTTTGGCAAAGAGTTTCTAAAAACCTTAAGCTGCGTATATTCTGGTCTAAAATCATGCCCCCACATACTAACACAGTGAGCCTCATCCACAGCTACCAATTTTATATCCAAAGATTTAAGCCAAGTATTACTTACCGAAATCAATTTTTCTGGCGATAAATAAAGCAATTGCAATTCTCCCTTCATTGCTCTATCAATCACTCGCTCTTCTTCTTCCGAAGAAATACTACTATTAAAAAAGTCGGCTTTTATTCCGTTTGCTTTCAAAGCCTGAACCTGATCTTTCATTAACGAAATAAGTGGCGAAACCACAATCGTAATTCCTTCTTGTACAATTGCCGGAATCTGAAAACACATAGATTTTCCTCCTCCAGTTGGCATAAGCACAAAACTATCTTTTCCCGCTAGCGTTCGGTCTATTATTTCCTCCTGCAAAGGACGAAAACTATCGTAACCGAAAACGGTTTTTAATGTATGGTGTATTTTTTCTTTCA
>CAXIAX010000045.1:0-20269 GCA_964021785.1 uncultured Flavobacteriales bacterium | reverse complement strand
GGTTTTTTTTGGGTCTTGCGTTAAGCCTGGGTGAGTTTTAGAACTTTGAATAAGGGTGCTTCGGCAAGCTGATAGCCACCTAAACCTATCCGATAATTCCATTTCACCTATTCTTCCTGCAGATGAACCTCCTATACAAACTTGTTTCCAAGCGTTCAAGTAATCCATAAATTGGTCTAACTCTACTTCACAAGAAAATGCTTTTAGTTTTTCGGGATTGATGTGGATTTTCACATCAAGAAACTTATTTTGTTTAGAAAAAAGGATAACACCCACATTAAAGAATTCTTCTCGTTCCACTTTAGGAACAAGTCTGATTATGGCATATTCGTAGGTATGTCTATCTTGCATCTTGCGCTTCTTTTACTAGTGAATCTATCTTCGACATTCTTGAGTTCAAATACTGAACATAAGCTTCCCTCATTTCGGTAGGAGTCATAGGTTCAGATTCATCTATCAACCAATCTTCAGGAACGGCAGCCACAATTTCTTTAATTTTATCTTCACTCAGCAAACGAGTTATTTCAATTGAAGCTTTTTCCAATTCTGTTGCTTTTTTTAGAAGCACATGATCTTTTATAAGCGGAAATGTTTTGGTAAGATGATTTTCCCAAGTTTCCCATCTGTGATGAAAATAAAAGCTAGCTCCATTGTCTATCACCCACAATTCGTTATTCCAATGCAGTAAGTTGGTGTTTTTTGCTGTTCTATCAATGTTACTAATAATGCTATCCATCAATAATACTTTAGAAGCCGTTAAGGCATCTATTTTGTTTACCAAAGGATCGTATGTAATGGCTCCAGACAAATAATGTAAACCAAGATTAAGACCTACACTAAACTTTAGCAAATCTTGAATCTCTTCATCTGGTTCTGTTTTGCTAAACGAATCATCAAGGTTCATAAAAACTAACTCAGGCATTTTTAAACCAATTGCCCTTGCAATTTCTCCCCCAAGAAATTCGGAAATTAATGCTTTGGTACCGTGTCCTGCTCCTCTAAATTTTAGCACATACAAAAAGTCATCATCCGCTTTAACTATAGCAGGAAGCGAACCTCCTTCTCGCAAAGGTTGTAGGTATTGAATAACATCTACTGTTCTTATCTCAATTTCATTCATAGATACAAATGTATATTTTTATTTACTGGTTTTTAAAGAAGATTAAAGTGAAGCTCCCAATTCACTTCCTTCTCTAATCGCTCTTTGTGCATCAATTTTTTTGGAGTTTTTTCCTCCTCCAATCAAGTGCGGAGTTTTACCTAATTTTATTAGTTCTTCATGCAGTAAATTTACGCTTACTTGCCCTGCACACACTACAATAGTGTCGGCTTCAATTAATTGTTGTTTTTCGTTAATTGTAATGTGAATTCCTTTCTCGTCTATCTTGTTATAAGAAACTCCATTGAGCATTGTTACCTTTTTCATTTTAAGCGATTGTCTGTGAATCCAACCCGTAGTTTTTCCAAGGTCTTTTCCCACTTTACTGTCGCTTCTTTGTAGCATAGTAATTTCTCTAGGCGAGGGGTGAGGGTTTGGTTTTAGCAATCCACCTCTTACCGAGTTGGTTCCATCTATTCCCCATTCTTTCAAAAATAAATCTGTATCCAAAGAAGGAGATTTTCCTTCGTGCGATAAAAATTCTGCTACGTCAAATCCAATTCCTCCAGCACCAATTATGGCAACTTTTTTACCTACAGGTTTTCCGTGTTTCAATACCGATTCGTAATCCAATACATTTTCGTTATCTATTCCTTCTAGTTTTATTTGTCTTGGTTTTATTCCTGTAGAAATAATTACTTCGTCAAATTGTTCCAGTTCGGTTGCAGTAGCTTTGGTATTTAGTTTCAATTCTACTCCATGGATTTTTATCTCGTTTGCGAAATACCTCAAAGTCTCATAAAACTCTTCTTTTCCAGGAATAAGTTTGGCAATGTTAAACTGTCCTCCAATCTCTTTTTGAGCTTCAAATAAAGTTACTTTGTGTCCACGTTTGGCTGCCACAGTAGCCGCAGATAATCCTGCAGGTCCTGCACCAACTACTGCCACCCTTTTTGGAGAAGTAATAGGAGTGTAGTGCAATATTGTTTCGTGGCAAGCTCTAGGATTCACCAAACAACTAGCCGTTTTTTGTTTGAATACATGGTCCAAACAAGCTTGGTTACACCCAATACACGTATTTATTTCAGCCTCTCTTCCTTCTATTGCTTTTTTTATAATTTCGGGGTCGGCCAAAAACGGACGAGCCATTGAGACTAAATTTGCTTGGCCAGAAGCCAATATGTTTTCTGCTTTTTCTGGCGTATTTATTCGGTTGGTTGTTACCAAAGGAATTTTAATTTCTTTCATCATTTTCTCGGTCACCCAAGAAAAACCACCTCTAGGAACCATAGTTGCAATGGTAGGAACACGAGCTTCGTGCCACCCAATTCCTGTATTGATGATTGTTGCACCTGCTTTTTCTATTTCTTTAGCAAAGTGAACTGTCTCTTCCCATGTGTTTCCATCTTCTACCAAGTCCAACATAGAAAGTCGGAAGATGATAATGAAATTTTCTCCTACGGCTTCTCTCGTTCTTCTAATAATCTCTAACGGAAACTGAATTCTGTTTTTAAATTCTCCTCCCCATTTATCGGTTCTTTTGTTCGTCTTTGCTGATACAAATTCGTTTATCAAATAACCCTCAGAGCCCATAATTTCTACTCCATCATACTTAGCGTGTTTTGCCAACTTTGCGGCTCTTACAAAATGCCTAATTGTTCTGTTTACACCCATTTTGGATAGTTTCCAAGGTTTGAAAGGGCTAATAGGAGATTTTATTGCACTAGGAGCAACCGCAAGAGGATGATAACCATAACGACCCGAATGAAGAATTTGCATACAAATTTTACCATCATTGTCATGTACCGCTTTGGTCACAATTTTATGTTTATTGGCTTCTCTTTTGCTCGTTATTTTACTTGTAAATGGAGCAGTCCATCCTTGTCGGTTTGGAGCTATACCGCCAGTAACCATAAGGCCTACTTGTCCTTTTGCTCTTTCGGCAAAATAAGCAGCCATTCTTTCAAATCCATTTTTTTCTTCTTCCAGTCCTGTGTGCATACTCCCCATTATGACACGGTTCTTGAGGGTAGTGAAACCTAAATCTAAGGGTTCAAGTAAATTTGGATATTTGGATGATGACATAGTTTAGTATCTTTGTGCGATTGAATCACTAATTTACATTAATTCTTACTTTTTTATGAAAAAAGACTTCAAAGTATTTATCTTTTTTATTCTCCTAGTAATCGTTTACGGTCTTATGCATTATTTTGATGGAGTAGGGAAGTTTGTTTTTTCTGCCATGTATTCCAATTTTGTTTTGGGAATCATTTCATTGGGGTATTTCTTTAGTAAGAAATTTACAAAATATTCTTTGTTGCTCATTTCATTGGGCTTTAGCTTTTTCTACATTTTTGCAGGGATGGAAGGGTTTACTTTGGTAAATAAATCGAACTTTATTTTCGTAAAAAACATTTCACTTATTGCTTTTGCTTTGTTTTTAATCAATGATGTTTCTTTCAATAGAATAAAGAAAGTAAAATGGTTGGTTTTGCCTTTGGCAATTCTATTAATCGGTTATTTTGTATTAAAAATAGTAGATATAGAATTGGCTCAAGATTGGAGAATTTATAAAAACCTAGCAGGTTTTGGAATCATAGCTGCTATCTTAAGCCTAGATGGAGCAAAACAAACTCTCCCAGTCATGACCAAACGAGTGATGATGGTAGTTGCTCTTTCTTTCTTTATAGAGATTTTGGGGTATTGGATAAGTTAAGTTTTGTTTTGTTTATTCCTTCTTAGTTACTCTTTTTCCATCTGTCATTCCCGACTTTTATCCTGAGTGGAGTAGAAGTATGATTTGGAATCTAGTGTTGGACCGAGAATTGTTTTTTCTTGAAACACGATTTTGTTCAAAAGCGACCTAAAAAGCGTAAAATGTTACGTAAGAAATGTAAAACTTTAGATTCCAGCTCGTAGGCTGGAATGACAATTTTGTAATATTTCAATGAAAAAAGCTAGTAGTATATACCTCACTATTCATCTGTCATTCCCGACTCCGCTCGGGAATCTTAAAACGAGTCTATTTCGCGAGTTATCCCGAAGAATATTACTCTTCAATTGTCATTCCAAACCCGATAGCTATCGGGTTTGGAATGATAACTATTAAATGTTTCTATGAATAAGGTTTCGACTTCGCCCAACTTGACTCGTGTTAACTATTCCTCTTCGTTTCCTGGCATTTCATAAAAAGAGAAATTAAGGTTTCCGTAATTTCTTGTCTCTTTATAATATTCATGTTCTGGAGCTGGAATCTTTTTTTGATGTTCAAAAATCAGCATTCCTCCGGGTAATAAAAGATCGTTTTCGAAAATTAGTCCTGGTACTTCTAGTCCTTTTTCTACTGTGTATGGAGGGTCGGCAAATATCATGTTGAATTTACGAGAACAAGTTTTAAGGTATTTAAAAACATCCAACTGAATCGTGTGTATGTTTTCTGTTCCTTCTAGTTCACGTACCATTTTATTGATAAACTGAACGTGTTTTTTGTCTTTTTCTACCAAGGTGATGTCTTCACATCCTCTAGAGAAAAACTCTAGGGATATACTTCCAATTCCCGAAAATAAATCCAAAACGATTAAGTCTTCAAAGTCGTAGTTGTTGTAAATGATGTTGAACAATGCCTCTTTTGCAAAATCTGTTGTTGGTCTTGCAGTGACATGATTGGGTGCTTTAAATCGTTTCGATTTGAATTTTCCTCCTATTATACGCATTGAATCTGTTTGTGAAGTGTAAAAAATCTGTGTGTAGAAATTGCATTCAATTGACTTGCATCAATTTCATTAAAGTTAAGATTTTCTTTTGGTATAAACTGACTCCAAAACAAGAAGTTTTCATCATTTTGTCCAATCATTCCCGAGAGTCCTATTTTAATTTTTTGAATATCGAGTTTTAGCTTCTCTGCTACCAAACTCAAATAATACAAAGTTTCGTCTGTATTTTCGGATACAAATCGGTTGAAAAACAACAATTTCTTGTTCTCTATTACAGTAATCTCAAATTGATTATCTGTACTAAAGTTTACATGAAATCCATCAGTAAGGCTATCTATTAGAATAGAGCCAATGTGCTTGTATTGTATATTGGGAAACAAACCCGAAAGAAATTCTTTCGCCTCTTTTTCTATTCCATAACAATTAGCTATTTCGTGTTTTACTAATTTATCGTGGTTTACGTCCAAAGAAGAAACTTCTGTTTGGCTAAATTTTAAATAAGCCGAACTTTCATTCTCTTGAAATATTGAATTAGGAATTAAGGTAAAATGGCTGTTTTGAAAAGCGCAACTTACCGTGTCTTGATTCGATTTTTGAATAATTTCACTCTCGTGAAAAACAAGACTCAAATCCCTTTTGTTTATCTCGATAGACTCCATAGCTACGGCTTTTTTAGTTGATTTGTCAACCAATAAAAAGTGCGTGAAATGGGTGTTTATTTCAATAGAAAGGTGAAAATTATCGTAGTTTTTCACCTCATTCTCAGTCATGTGATAAAAAACTACCATGAAGATTCAGGTATTAAATAAAATGAGCTTTTATAAAGTATAAAAGAAATTATTTCCAGTTAGTCTTGATGTCTTTTTCAGTCAAACTACCAATCTGTAAAGTATCTTTTATGTCGTATTCTTTTTGTGGTCCATAAGGAGGAACAGCTTGAATAAGTACAGTGTTTACAGAATCAACAACAGCAGTTCTAAATCTGAATTTCTTTTCTTTATCATCAATCGTTCTTAACGTAGATAATTTTTCGATATCAAATGGGTAAACTCTGTTAGCATTTTCTTTGGTGTCTTTTCCAAAAATATCGTCTGCTACTGGCTTTTTCTCATACTCTCTAGTAATCAAGTTAAGTTTCAATGCATCTTTTTCTGTCCATACCACAGGGTATCTATGTCCAAGAGCTCTTGCTTGTTCTACAGTCATTTTTGTAGAAGGTACATCTCCTATTGCTTTTGTTAAAACTCTAATAGAGTCATATTTTGCAAATTTTTCAAGCTCTTCAAAAGAAGTTGCTAGTTTTTTGTACTTTCTATCGTGTGCTTCTTGTAGCTTTTTTATATCTGAAAGTCCTTGTTTAGCAAGGTCTTCAGATTGTTCCCACTCTTCTTCGTATATAATTCTGTCTTTTACCGATTTCACATTTAAAAAGATAAAACCTGCAGAAGCTATCAAGAATACAAAAGATGAAAGGATTGTAATAATTCTTGAAGTCTTAGCTGTCATGATAAGGTATAGCGAAGCAAATCCAAGAAGGAATAAAACTATTGCTCCCAAAAGAAAGCTGTTACTTTGCGATAAATTGGTAGTTGAGTTTGTACTCATCCCCATAATCATGAAGGTAAGTCCAGCTAAAATAAGTAAAATTGAGAAAAGGTATTTTCTTACAAAAAGCCAATATTTATCGTAATTATCCATAAGGTTTTATATTATTTGTGTTTGTAACCGTAACAAAATTAAAAATTTTTTTCATTGAACAAATTAAATTTAAACATATTCTCCTTTATTAGCCCATTATTTAATATTTAAATTATTTTGAGGTAATTTAGGGCAGTAAACGGAACACATTTTAATGCAAATAGAAAAATTTAGAGAATTAATTCAAGAGAATTTTGAATTTCCCTTTACACAGGATCAAGAAAAGCTAATAGAGGTACTTCATAAATTTTTAGAATCTACTTTTCCTAAAAAATTAATGGTGATGAGTGGATACGCAGGAACGGGAAAAACGTCCTTAGTTTCTGCCTTAACTCAAATTCTGGGTAAACGGAATTACAATACCATGCTTTTGGCTCCAACTGGAAGAGCTGCAAAAGTAATTTCTTCTTATTCGAAAAGGCGAGCTTTCACCATTCATAAAATCATTTACACCTATAAACATATAGGTGGAAGAAATATGTTTGTGTTGAAAAATAATACTGCTAAAAACACTTTGTTTATTGTAGATGAAGCTTCTATGATAAGTGATAATTCGTACATGGATAAAAAATCTTTGTTGGATGACTTAATGGAATATGTGTATTCGGGAAAAAATTGCAGTGTTTTATTTGTTGGAGATACAGCTCAGTTGCCACCAGTTGGCGAAGAATTGAGTAGAGCTTTGGATTCTAAATTTTTGGAATCTACTTTTTATGCAGAGGTTTTTCAGTATAAATTGACGCAAGTGGTAAGGCAAAAAGAACAATCTGGAATTTTATTTAATGCAACTCAAATTCGAGAAAGAATTCAAGAAGAAGAATATTTACCTTTTTTGTCGGATAGAGAATTTGGAGATGTAATAAGATTAAATGGACACGAATTACAAGAAGAGCTGGAAGGTTCGTACAGTAATTATGGAGTCGAAAATTGCATTGTTTTGTGTCGTTCCAATAAAAGAGCAAACTTGTTTAATCAACACATTAGATCAAGAATATTATTCAAAGAAGAAGAAATAGATGCAGGCGATTTGATGATGGTGGTAAAAAACAATTACCATTGGCTGGATGCTAAATCCAAGGCTGGGTTTATTGCAAATGGAGATATTGTAGAGATTTTGAGAGTGAGAAAAACGGAAGAGTTATACGGATTTAAATTTGCCTCTGCCGAAGTACGATTAATTGATTACCCAGACGAAGAGCCGTTTGAAGTAAAGCTAATGCTGGATGCCATTATGGTAGAAACGACCAGTATTCCTAGAGAACAACTTAAGAATTTGTATTTCGAAATAGAAAAAGAATACTTTGAGGAATATCCAGGAAAAAAAGACAGGATGGAAAAAGTATTGAAAGATCCTTATTTTAATGCGTTACAAGTGAAATTCTCGTATGCTGTAACTTGTCATAAGTCGCAAGGTGGACAATGGGATACAGTTTTTATAGATCAGGGATATTTAACCAAAGAAATGGTGGGAGTAGAATACCTTAGATGGATGTATACCGCTTTTACTCGTGCGCAAACCAAATTGTATCTTGCTAATTTTCACAAGATGTTGTTTGAAGGAGATGGGGAAGATGAGTTTTAATAGATAATGTTGTTTGCTTATTTCTTAAATTTCCTTTCAGAATATTGTCCAAGTCGATAGGCAAGTAAAACAGGAATTAATGAAAAAGCTATGTATTTTTCTAGCAGTCCATATTGTGATAATAATATCAGAATTATGGCAGAAATGATAATAAATAGGATGTCAAATGTTCTTTTTTGAATTTTCATATTACTTGATTTATACTAATAAAGTTAGCAAATAAATCACAAGCGTAAAAATCAATACAATCTACTTCAGTAACTTATCCATGTATCGTTTCGGATTTACCGTAGTTTTGTATCACTTCGGCTTCAAAATCTATAAGCTCCTGCCATCTTCTATCTACATCCACATCTTTTCCGTATTTACGGGCAAAACCAATAAATAAAGTATAATGTCCAGCTTCGCTTACCATTAAGTCGTGGTAAAATTTAGAAAGTTCTGGGTCTTTTATTTTTTCGGAAAGTAGTTTGAAACGTTCGCAGCTTCTGGCTTCAATCATAGCAGAGAATAAAAGTCTATCAACCATAGATTGTAAGCGATTTCCCCCTTTATTCATAAACTTGTATAGTTCATTTACATAGCTGTCCTTTCGTTCACGACCAAGTTTAAAACCACGTGCTTTAATTATTTCGTGTACCATTTGAAAATGTTCCATCTCCTCCTTTGCAAGTTCTAGCAAATCAGTAACTAAATCTTCGTACTCTGGATTTAGAGTAATAATGGTAATTGCATTGGTTGCTGCTTTTTGCTCGCACCAAGCGTGATCGGTTAATATTTCTTCAATATTCGATTCTACAATATTTACCCAACGAGGGTCAGTAGCTAATTTTAAACCAAGCATTTCTTTTGTTTTTTTTGTAAAAGTAGTTATTTGTGCGCAAGAATAGGAAGTCTAATTCATATAATTCTAATTGGATTTTAATCTTAATAGAGATTAATTTGCGAGTATAATTTTCCTAAAAGCAGTTTCATAGTCAGTTTCAATAGTTATGAAATAAATTCCTCCATTCACAATTTCTTCAATTCGTTTTTCAAATGTGTATTGTCCTTCTCCCAGACTTTTGAAATTATCTATTTCAATTATTTTGCCGTTCAAATCTGTTAGTTTCAGTTTTACACTTGAGCGTTTTTTTAAGTTGAAAGTAACCTTAAAATCACCTCTATTTGGATTTGGAAAAACTTGCATTTTCAATGTTCCAGTACTTTCTTTGTTTAATTCATGAAGGGAATAAGTGTTACTTTTGATGAAATACACTTCAAAAATCTGACTACTTGCAGAGCTTTGTGTTCCAGTATTGGAAAAAAATATATTGGGAGCAGAGCTGCTAATTCCTCCATAAATATACCCAACTAGAGTTGTGTCTTGAGTTAAACTGTCAGTTTTAAGAACTCCGTTATGATAACGAGGTAAATTGAGGTTTGGGATAAATTCCGAACCTGCACCTAGCAAAGCAGGCATTACTATTGGTAATTTATATTCTGCCATATTTCCCGAAGCATCTCGAGTTACTCTTGCAATTGTATTGACAAAAGGAACGTTATTGTCTTGTGTCAAAGTTCCAGAAACATCATAATATTGAGCAATTCCTCCGAAGAATACGGTATTCATTTCTTGGTAATATTCCGAATAAAATGGAAAGACTGCACAGTGGTAATGGTTGTAATATTGACTAAATGAATTATTTACGAAATAGCCAGCACTGTCTATATTTACACAATTCAAAAAAGGTAAATCCGCAGCTTTTTGAAAAACTCCCGAAAAAGCAGTTAGTCCTTCTTCGCCATTGGGCATAATTTGAGGAGTTACGTTATAATCTCTTCTGTGCAGTTCATTGGAGTCGGTAATAGCAGGGAAATGAGAAATTGTTACGGTAGTGCCGTCATCTGTCAAGTTAAATTTTCTTATTTGATTGGTGTATTCTTGTACAAAACCGGGGCCGTGTGTAGGTCCCATGGGATTGTATCTCCCAAGAAATTTCTGTCCTCCTACCAAATAATAAGTTCCGTAAATTTTTTCTAATCTACCTCCGGTCACTTGAAATTTAGTGTCTGTTATTTGTCTGAAATTAGAAGTGAAACTTGTTCCGTTTACCACAGCATTTATTGTTGCTGGCACATCTATGGCAGTTAAATTTGCAAATGTTGTATGGTCTGCCAAAGTAGTGCTATAGCCATAACCACCCGTAACATACAAGTAATTTCCTTCTTGAAAAAACTGAGAATTAGTTGATTTTATTTGTTCCTGAATCCCTGTAGGTAAAGTAGAGATAGGAGCAGACCATTTTTGTTTTGATACAGGATCAACCACAATGAGTTGTGTATTATGACCTGCTAAATCAAAAGCTGCATTGGGTTGTCTTTGGTGCAATCCATCTAATCTTCCTCCCAAAATTAGCCATTTGCCATTATGCTGACCAAATGCAAAAGATTGTAATCCTCCCAATCCAGCAATACTAATTGGCTCAATAGCAATTTCGTAATTGGTGCTTTGTGCTGTTAGCATTGAGGAGAAAAACAATACAATAAAGCAGCTTATAATGATTTTTTTAATTTTCATAAAAGTATTTTAGTTTACTAAATATCGAAAATTAATTAAAAAAATAAAGCAACAATTGTTACATAATACTGACTTAAAACTATGGCTAATCTTAAAAAAAAACAAATGGTTTTTTATTCGCTTATTTTTAGGATTTGTATTTTTTAATCAAATTATCTGTAGAGAATTTATCCCATTCTTGGGGCAATAGCAATAAAGCGACAAGTAGAATTGCTCTGTACATAACGTGCGATAAATCCCAAATTGGTTGAGCCAATCCGTGACCAAAAGTTACAATGATTAATACAGAAGCCAAGGCATACAATGCGTAATTGGTTTTGAATCCTATGACCAGAAGTAATCCTCCAATTAGCTCAATATAGGAAGTGTAGTAGGCAGTGGCTTGGATAATAAAATCGGGAAGTAGGGTGTTGAAAGTTCCATAAAAGAAATCGGCTTTGTACACTTGTTCCACGCCCATTGTAACTACTTTTCCAAATCCTTGCATCAAGAAAATAAAACCCAAAAGCATTCTTATTGTTAGTAAAGCTACATTTCTATTTAGGTTCATATTAGTTCGTTTTTTTTTCTTCTAAGATGAGTATGCAGTCAATTGCTTAAATATTCCTCTTTAGATTCGTTCTCATTTCTTTCACCAAAGTAGTGAAATTATTTTTTAGTCAAAAACGATTACCACATCATCTTGATGAACCATTTTGTTTTCTGAGAGCACAACTTCTTTAATAGTCCCTGATACTGGAGCAACCACAGTACTTTCCATTTTCATTGCTTCAATTAAAAACAGGGGAGCATTCTTTTCTACTTTGTCTCCTGGTTTTACAATAATTTTGGTCAGTTTTCCTTGAAGAGGAGCTCCAATTTCATTGTCAGAATTTACTTTTCTGTTTGTTTTAGTTTCTATGTTAAGATTTTCATTTTTTAACTTAATATGCCTGTTTTGCCCATTTAGTTTAAAATATACTTGACAAAATCCTTCTTCGTCTGGAGCCGTAATATTTAAGAATTTTATGATAATGTTTTTTCCTTTAGAAATCTCTACAATAATTTCTTCGTTTTGTTCCATCCCATAGAAGAAAGTAGTGGTTGGGATTACCCATACATCTCCATTCACTTCATTAAAATCATGAAAATCCTTGTATACTTTTGGATACAATTTATAACTCAGAAAGTCCAAATCAGATTTGTGGTTACCAAATTCTTTTTGAAACTCTTTGAATTCATTTTCAAAATCTACAGGAGCCAAATGTTCATTCGGTCTATCGGTAAATGGTTTTAAATCTTTTAATATTACTTGTTGTAACTCACTCGGGAATCCACCATAAGGTTGACCAATGTCTCCTTTGAAAAAATTGATGACAGAATCTGGAAATGCAAAGTCTTTACCTTTGGATAGGATATCCTCTTTGCTGTATCCGTTACTTGTCATAAACATAGCCATGTCTCCAACTACTTTACTAGATGGTGTAACTTTTACTATGTCCCCAAATAGTTCGTTAGCAATTTTATAGTTCTCTTTTATGGTTTCAAATTTATCTTCAATACCAAGACCTCTAGCTTGTGGACGCAGATTAGAGTATTGTCCTCCAGGAATTTCATTTTCATATACCTGTGCAGTTCCTGCTTTCAATTCGGACTCAAAAGGGTAGTAAGTTTCTCTTATATCTTCCCAGTAGTTAGAAAACTCATTCAGTTTTGCAATGTCTATATTATTCCCTCGTTCATGCCCTTTTAAAATATTGGCCATTGAGTTGAAGTTTGGTTGAGAGGTTAATCCACTCATACTACTCAATGCAACATCTACTGCATCTACACCAGCTTCTATAGCTTTTAAATAAGTGGCAGATTGAATAGAAGAAGTATCGTGTGTATGTAAATGAATTGGAATATTGATTGAATTTTTTAATGCTGTGATTAATTCTTGAGCTGCAAATGGAGTAAGTAGTCCCGCCATGTCTTTGATGCACAAAATATGGGCTCCCATTCCTTCCAATTCTACTGCTAAATCAATGTAATACTGCAGGTTGTATTTTGGTTTGTTTGGGTCTAAAATGTCTCCTGTGTAGCAGATGCAGGCTTCGGCAATACTGTTTGTTTTTTCACGGACAGTCTTGATGCTTAATTCCATGGATTTTGTCCAATTTAAAGAATCAAAAATTCTAAAAATATCCATTCCGTTTTCTGCAGCTTTTACGATAAATTGTTCTACTAAATTATCTGGATAGGCAGTGTATCCAACAGCATTGCTACTTCGCAATAGCATTTGTGTAAGTATATTTGGCATTGCCTCACGCAATAAGCGTAATCGCATCCATGGATCTTCTTTTAGGAATCGCATACATACATCAAAAGTGGCTCCTCCCCATATTTCCATAGAAAATACTTCGGGATGGTTTTTTGCAAAACTTTCGGCAACAGCTAGCATGTCTTTTGTTCGCACTCTTGTAGCCAAAAGCGATTGGTGAGCATCTCTAAAAGTTGTATCGGTATACAATACTTGCTTTTCGTTTTTCATCCATTCGCAAAACTTATCTCTACCCAGTTCATTTAATAAATCTTTGGTCCCTTTTGGGTATCCATCAAATTTATCGAAAGCAGGAACCTTAGGAGTCCTAAACTCCTTGTTAGGGTCAACAAATTTCACATCACTGTTTCCATTGACAATTGTATTGGCAATGTATTTTAATGTTTTTGTTGCTCTATCTCTTTTTTGTTTGAAAATAAATAGTTCTGGATGATTTTCAATGAAACCAACATTCTGCTGCCCATTCATAAATACGGGATGTTGAACTACATTTTGTAAAAAAGGAATATTAGTTTTTACTCCTCTTATTCTAAATTCGATTAAAGCTCTATCTAACCGCTCTGCAGCACCTCTTAATGTTCTTCCCCAAGCAGAAACTTTTACCAACATGCTATCAAAAAATGGAGATATTGTAACTCCAGGATAAGAGCTTCCTTCGTCTAGTCGAATCCCCATACCTGCTGCGTTTCTATATGCGATAATAGTACCGTAATCTGGTTGAAAATTATTGGAAGGATCTTCTGTGGTGATTCTGCATTGTATGGCGAACCCTTGCAGGTTTACATCTTCTTGTTTGGTGATGAAAATACTGGGGTGTGCAAGAGGTAATCCACTTGCAATTAATATTTGGGTTCTCACAATATCTATTCCTGTAACCTCTTCGGTAATGGTGTGTTCAACTTGTATTCTTGGGTTTACTTCAATAAAATAAATGTTTTCATCAGCATCCAAAAGGAATTCTACCGTTCCCGCATTATAATAGTTTACTTGTTTTCCAATTTTTATTGCGTACTCATATAATTTATCTTTTGTTTCTTGTTTTAAAGAGGGAGCAGGAGCAACTTCCACTACTTTTTGAAACCTTCTTTGTACCGAGCAATCTCTTTCGAATAGGTGAACTAAATTTCCTTGTTCATCTCCTAAGAGTTGTACTTCAATATGTTTTGGGTTTTCGATAAATTTTTCAAGAAAAATAGTATCAATCCCAAATGCTTTTTTTGCTTCATTTTTTGCTTCCGTAAATGCATTTGTTAATTCCTCCTCATTTCTTACTACACGCATTCCTCTTCCTCCGCCTCCGGCAGCAGCCTTTACCATAATAGGGAAACCTATTATTTTTGCTTCACTTAGTGCATTGGCCACTTGATTCATTTCAATTTGGCTATCCTCAATTACGGGAACATTGGCAGCTCGTGCAATTTTTTTTGCAGCTACTTTGTCTCCCAATCCTGCCATAGATTCAGGAGAAGGGCCTATGAATTTTATGCCTTCTTCGCGACATCTTTTTGCAAACTCTACATTTTCACTTAAAAAACCATAGCCTGGATGTATAGCATCTGCTTTTTGTTTTTTAGCTAATAGAATTATTTCTTCTATATTTAAATAAGGTTTTAATGGTTCTTGATCTTCGCCAATTTGATAAGCCTCATCTGCTTTGTATCTATGCAAGGAATATCTGTCTTCAAAAGTGTAAAGAGCAATGGTTCTAATTTTTAATTCTGTAGCTGCTCTAAAAATTCGTATTGCTATCTCGCCACGATTAGCTACTAGTAGGCGTTTTATTGATAATTCTTCCATAGGTGCGTGAGGTAATTTATTTATATTGTTAAATTACCGAAAAGAATAAAATAATCCTCAAATTTTTGTGCTAATTTGATATAGTTAATTTATTGACGTTACAGTTCTTAAGAAGAGTTATAATTATCTCTTTGTTGGTTTATTTTTGATGAGATGCCAAAATTAAAACCCTAAAGCATTCTAATTGTTACTTGGCATCAAGTCGCTTTAGTCTTCCTTTTTTAATTTTTCCTTTGTTGTTCGCTTTCAAAAATTCACCTGTTTCTGCATTCAAACAAGTTAGCCACATTCCTCCGTAGGCAAACGTATCAATACAAATCGTATGGCCAAAATCTGCTATTTTTCCATTTTTACGAGCAGTATGTCCGCAAATCACAGTTTTATTTGAATCGTATATTACCGGGTTTTCATATTTCTTATGAAATAAATGATGCTTATTCTGTTCATTTAGTTTCTTGTTTGGCTCCAATCCTGCATGTACAAAAATGAATTTCCCAATTTCTAAATAGGGGAGACAAGATTCTATAAATTCCCAGTGGGGTTTGTCTATTTCGTTTGCCCAGTTTGGGTTGTCTCCAATTTTATAGGAATCTAGTGTGTAGTTTCCTCCATAGTTTTGTATCCATTGCATAATTTTTTCTGGAGAATTTTTAGCAGCAGTCATCATTATTTCGTGATTCCCACAAATAAATTCAAAGTCGTACACTTTACTTTTTTCTATCAGGTAATCTATTACTCCCTTGCTGTTGGTTCCTTTGTCGACATAGTCGCCCAAAAAAACAACTTTGTCTGTTTCCCTTATCAGTCCTTGTTCAAAAATGGTTTTTAAAGCGGTTAGACTGCCATGTATGTCGCCAATTGCGTAAATCGCCATAGTTATTTGATATTTAATTACGGTTTTTGGTCCAAATGTTTTGGGGTAAAATCTCTAGTAAGTTACTTTCGATTTATTCTTCAGTTTCTTTTCTACAATAGGATAAAGATCGTAAGTAGGGTAAATTTCCGATTTAAAAGCTTTCCATGCTGTTCTTTCTATTGCCAAATTTACAGCAGCAAGTTTTGAGGCAGGAAGTTCTAGCACAACCATTTGTCCAACTCCCATCACTACAAACCAATTTACTACAGAAACACCTTCTGGAGGAAAATTCTCATAAAATCCTTGGTCGGTTCTTATTTTTTCTATTTCATGCAAATTCATGCTTTGGTCGTGTTTAAGAAAAATAGTCAACAAGATTTTGTCATCTGCTTTTGCAGAGTTTGTTGTAGTATCTGCCGATTGAGAATAACCAATAAATTGGACTAAGAATAAAGCGAGTAGTAAAGAGTATTTCATGTTTTGTAAGTGTTAGGTTTATTGTTTTAAAAAAGATTAATTGCGTGTTTTTAACTGCCATAGTTCGCAAGCTATAGGAGTTTTGTTTGTTGTTCCTGTATAGTTTTATCAGCTACAGAATAGGTTTTAGGAATAGATTTTAGCTTTTACTCGGCTCAAAGTTTCTTGCGATATATTGATGTAAGAAGCCACAATCTTATTGGGCAATCGCTTTACAATATTGGGGTTTATTTTAAATAATTGTTTGTATCGATCAGCTGCATCTAGCGTAGTAAATGAGATTAATCGCTTGGCATTATTCACATAGGCTTTTTCTAAATAGAGCGTATAAAAATCTTTCCATTTGGGAATAATCGTCATAAGATGCCTAAAATCCTTGTGTGAGATATACAACAGTTCACTGTTTTCAATAACTTGAATAGATTCTTGCGCAGGTTGGTTGGTGATGAAACTAACTAGCTCGGTTGCAAATTGATTTTCGAATGCAATGTAGCGAGTAATGTCTTTTCCTTGGTCATCTATATAAAACAACCTCAAGCATCCTTTCTTTACGAAATAACTAACCTGACTATTTTTTCCATTAGAAAGCAGCATTTCATTTTTGCCCTTTTTGATGGTTTTAAAATAAGACAGCACGATTTTTAAATCTTCATCTTCAATGTCGATATTCTTTTTTATGAAATTTGTGAGTTCGGTTTTGTTTGTCATTTAGTTATAGTCTCTTACAAATTTACGATAATGAATAATATCTTGTATCGATAGCACCATCAAATTATTCTCCTTACCAAATTCTGTAATCGTATCGGTTTTTGCCATTGTTCCGTCATCATTCATCAATTCGCACAGCACTGCTTCTGGTTGTAAGCCTGCCAGTTTCATCAAATCTACACTTCCTTCTGTGTGGCCTTTTCTTCCTAGTACTCCTTTGTCGTTTGCTCTCAATGGAAATATATGTCCAGGTTTTGCCAAATCACTGCTTTTAGCATTTTCGTTACTTGCAGCTTGTATGGTTGTCAGTCTGTCCTTGGCAGAAACTCCCGTAGTTACTCCTTCTTTGGCTTCTATCGTTATTGTAAATGGAGTTTGGTAACTACTTGTGTTCTCCTTTACCATGTAAGGCAAGTTAAGTGTATCGGCTTTTTCATTCGACAAACACAGGCACACAATACCACTGCATTTTCTTATCATGAGCGCCATGTGTTCCTTAGTCATGTTGTGAGCAGAGAATACCAAGTCACCTTCGTTTTCTCTGTTTTTGTCGTCAGTTAAGATAACTCCATTTCCGTTTCTAAGGTGAGCCAAAGCTTTTTCTACTCGTTCTTGACTTTCTATACTCGTTATTTGTATTGGTTCTAATTCTGCTACTTCCATTATAAATTATGTTTAATTTTTTCGATTAGCAAAACTAGTGTTGTTTCTAGCCAAACTATTTGACGTAAGTCAATAAATTGATTTGTTAAAAAAAAAGCCTCAATTAATTAATAATTGAGGCTTTTGGAAATGTGATTTTAATCCGTTAAAATAAAAAAGGGCATTCGGTTTAACACCAAACGCCCTCTGTTTATATACATTTTTTTTGAGTAGTTCTTACTTCAGTTTTTCTAACAAAATTTCAGCAACCTTTTCTGAGGATGCAGGATTCTGTCCTGTAATTAAGTTTCCATCTTCTACTGCGTAAGGTTCCCAGTCTCCAATTTTAGAATAGATTCCACCATTTGCTTGCAACATATCTTCAACTAAAAACGGTACAATGTCTGTTAACTGTACAGCCTCTTCTTCAGAGTTTGTAAATCCTGTAACTTTTTTACCATTAACTAGTGGCTTACCATCCGTACCTTTTGTGTTTTTGAATACTCCTGGTGCGTGACAAACTGCTGCTACTGGTTTGTTGTTTGCATAAAATGCTTCTATTAAAGCAATAGAGTTTTTATCTTCCGATAAATCCCATAAAGGTCCGTGACCTCCAGGATAAAAAACAGCATCATAATCTGCTTCTTTTACATCTGCTAATACCAATGTTTTGGCTAAAACAGCTTGAGTTTCTGGATCATTATCAAAACGTTTTGTAGCGTCAGTTGCTGCATTCTCTGCTGCACTATTTGGGTCTATTGGTGGCTGACCTCCTTTAGGAGAAGCTATCGTTATTTCTACACCTTTATCTTTTAATAAATAATATGGGGCTGCAAATTCTTCAATCCAAAAACCTGTTTTGTGACCTGTGTTTCCTAAATCTTCATGACTTGTTAATACAAATAATACTTTTTTCATTGTTTTATTATTTTTTGATTTAATACTAGATTTTTCTTTTGCTATCGCACTCTCTTTTGTTGTGTTTCCACAAGAAGATAATAATGCGAAGGCGGTTATAAGTATTGCTATTTTTTTCATTTTTAAATTAATTTGTTTTGTGAGTACAAATCTAAAATGAAATGATGCAATAAAAATTGACCTATGGTAAGAAACCTAACTTTGAACTAATTCTTTTCTTATTCTGCTTAAACTTTCTGTTGTAATACCAAGATAAGAAGCAATGTGGTAATTTTTTACGCTTTGTTCTATGCTGGGGTAAGTATTTACAAAAGTTACGTATCTCTCTTTTGCCGATTGTGCTAAACTTGCTAGTATTCTCTTTTGAAAACTTGCAAAAGCCCTTTCCATCTTTTTTCTAAAAAATGTTTCTAATTGAGGAATCTCGATAAACAATTCTTCCATTTCAGCTCTAGATATTTTATACAAGGTTGTATCCTGAATGCATTCAATATTCATTATCGCTTTGGTTGATGAGAAAAAAGCGGTATAATCACTTATCCACCAATTTTTAATAGCAAACTGTAAAGTATGTTCTTTGCCAGACTGGTCTATAAAGTAAGTTCTTAAACAACCATTATCAACAAAGTATTGGTAATTTACAATCTCATCTTCTTTTAATAGGGTGGTTCCTTTTTTAAAATGAATTTTTTTAAGCTTACTTTCAACTAGCACAGTTTCCTCCTGTGAAAAAGAAACGTCATTAAAAATATTCGATAGTATTGAATTTTCGATATTCATTTGAATTACTGCTAACGGTTAGTGTATGAAAAGTAGGTGTATAAATATACGATAAAAGTTTCGGTTTATCTCTTAGCAAAATCTGCGATTTGGCGGCACTTGCAAATACAAAAGAACTCTTGGTTTAGCAATTGCTAACTGTGTTTTGAACACAGAGATAGCTTTTTGTTTTTATTTGCAAAACTAGTGTTGTTTCTAGCCAAACTATTTGACGAAAGCCAATAAAATGATTTGTTTAAAAAAAGCCTCAATTAATTAATAATTGAGGCTTTTGGAATCTTTATTCAAGTCACATTTTTGTAGTTCAGTGTATTCGTAGGTTTTAATTGGAAAAAAACTTGAGTCCAATAATCGAACAAATGAGCGTGAGGATAAAAAATATTCGCCAAAAATTAACAGGATCTTTGAAAACTAAAATCCCTAATATTACCGTGCCAACAGCACCAATTCCTGTCCACACGGCATAACCTGTGCCAATAGGAATCGTTTGCATGGCTTTTATTAAAAGAAGAAAACTAAGGATGGAGCAAACAAGAAAACCGCCATACCACAAATACATAGAAGTGCCTATTGCATCTTTTGCTTTTCCCAAACAAAAAGCAAAAGCTACTTCAAATAAACCAGCAAAAACTAAGATAATCCAATTCATATTCCAATCATTTTAATGATGTACAAAGGTGGTATAATAAGTTGAGTTTGCATTTAACAAATGTTAAATAATGCAACTCATTTATTCGGATATTACATGAATTTCGCCAACAATAGAACAGGATAATACAACTGTATTGTAAATAGTTCCGTGTTTTTCTATGTTCTTTTTAAGTAAATCAACATTCAGGTGTTTGTCGTTACTGTAAATTGTCAATACATAGTTAAGTTCATCCATTCTTGGAGGTTTCTCTAGTCGTTTTGCCTCTACAGTTATTTCTGCTCTCGAGTATTCAAATTTCATGAAAGAGGAAAATCGCTCTACATTTTTGAGAACGCAAGAAGAAAAAGCACCTAAAAACAGCTCTGCAGGACTAGCAAGAGTCTCCGCAGTATTGGGAGTGATACCAAAACTAATGTCTGATTGCTTTATGCGAATGGAAGCACTGTTTTTTGCAGTTGAACTGGCTTTAATTGAATATTCCATAA
>CAXIAX010000044.1:0-21005 GCA_964021785.1 uncultured Flavobacteriales bacterium | reverse complement strand
AGTAACGGAAGTAACCGATACCATTCAAATTGTAATTCCCGAAGACAGTAGTTTTACTTTATGTGATACCAATTTAAATGGCATTACAGCAGATAGTGTAGTAATTTGTAACGGAGGAACAAACGGAGGAAGTACAATAACAGGAACTTGTATAGAATACATTCCAACTGCAAACTACATAGGAAATGATACCGCTTGTTACATAGTTTGTAATGATGGAATTTGCGATACTACAATAGTTATTTATACTATAATTCCTACCAATCTTACAATAGATACCATTATCACAATTAACCCAGTTATTTGTTTAGATACAACCGAGATGCACAGTAGTATAGATAGTATTTCTACTTGTGACGGGATTCCATTAACAAGAAATGGAGGGGTAGTTGTGCCAAATGTAGGAACAGGTTGTGTTACAATTTCTCCAATTTTTGGAGGAGGAAAAACTGATACCACTTGTGTTGTTGCTTGTGCAAATATTGCAGGAGTTATTGTATGTGATACAACAATAATAATATCGGTTAAAGCTCCTGTTTCCGATACACTTGTAATCCAATTAGAAGGGGTGCCTGGGCAAGGGGATACTTGTTTAAGTGTAAATGAACTTCTAGGAACTAGTTATACTTTTAATAGATTAGGATTTACTCCTTATCATGGATCAGCTACTAGTTATAACGATACTTGTATTGGTTATATTCAAACTTCTACAACCAAAAGAATCGATACGGCTCACATTGTAATTTGTGACGAGTACGGAATTTGTGATACAACACTTATCATCTACCTACCTACTCCTACTAAAGATACAATTGTGGTTGGTCCAGTTATTCCATCTACAACAGCTACTACTTGTGGGATGTTAGAATCTTCATTTATGACCGGTATGCATATAGGAACTTGTTCAGGAAGTTGGACCTCTTATGGAGGAGTGACTATATCTACTACAGGATTATGTGTTAATTATCCTGCACCTTCTTCTGTATTCATGGGAGATACAGTTTGTGCCGTGATTTGCGATACAATTGTTGGGACCGTGGTTTGTGATACAACAATTATTATTTATTACCCAGATACAATTGCACCAACAGTGGTTTGTAAAAATGATACAGTTTATTTAGATGGAATCGGAGTGGCGATAATTGATACGAGTCATACTCTAACGTCTGTTTCAGATAACTCATTGTTAAGCTCGGTATGGCTGTCTCAATCAACTTTTGGTTGCGGAGATGTAGGAGTGAATTCTGTTACAACTTATGCTAGAGATACCAATTCTAATATTGATAGTTGTGTATCGACTATTGTAGTTTTAGATACCGTTCCGCCAACAGCTAGTTGTCAAAATATTACTGTGCAACTGGATAGTAACGGAAACGTTTCTATTACACCTGCTATGGTAGATGGAGGAAGTGTAGATAATTGCAGTTCTGTAAATCTTACGATAAACAAAAGCAATTTCAATTGCGGAGATATTGGAATAAATACTGTAATGTTAACTGTGACCGATATATATGGAAATTCGTCCACTTGTCAGGCTAATGTTACAATAGAAGATAATATAGCACCAATTATTATTTGTATTGCAGATAAGCAAAGAGAAGTTGAAAATTCCAAATGTACTTATGAAGTAGAAGATTTTATTCCGGAAATCACTGTAAGTGATAATTGTGGAAACGGTGGGATAACTTTTGTGCAATCTCCTTCTGCAGGGACATTATTGAGTTTACAAAATACTTCTCAAACAATTACTATCTCAGCTACTGATGTGAGTGGAAATGAAACCACTTGTACTTTTGATGTATTTGTAAAGTGTGAGAAAAAAGTTATGGTTTCTCAAATGGTTTCACCTAATGGAGATGGCTATAATGACACTTGGGTGATACCAGAATTATCAAGTCTGGGTAATAATTCGGTTAAGGTATTTAATAGATGGGGTAATTTGGTTTACAAGAAAAATAATTATCAAAATGATTGGAATGGAGTTGCAAATGTGGGAACTAATGCAATTACAGGTAGTTCTCATCTTCCATCAGGAACCTATTTTTATATCATAGAGATAGAAGGATTAAAACCAATGAATGGTTATTTACAATTGCAAAACGATTAATGACACAAAAATTAACTTTAAAACCTTAATGTTATGAAAAAAATAATTTACAATCTGATTCTCTTATTTTTAATTTCAATTAACGGAATCTCACAAGAACAAGCTCAGTTTTCCATGTATCGTTTCAATCCCTTAACTTTTAACCCTGCTTATGCTGGGAGTAGAGATGCCTTGTCCGTTACAGCATTGGGAAGGAAACAATGGGTGAGCCTAGAAGGAGCGCCAACTACAGGGGTTTTGACAATTCATACTCCTCTGAAAGGAAGAAAGCTAAACGCAGGGCTTTCTTTTAATTATGATGAAATTGGATCTACAAAAAAGACCTCTGTCTTTGGAGATATTTCTTATAGATTAAACCTTAATTCAAAAACTAGAATTTCCTTTGGAGTAAAAGGAGGGGTGGATCTTTACACGATTAATTATTCAAATTTGGAGGTGATGCATGGAGAGGATCCAATTTTAAATTCACCTGTTCGCAATCAAATGCTTCCAAATTTTGGAGTCGGGATTTATATCGATAATGAAAATAGTTTTGTAGGATTAGCTTCACCTAGGTTATTGAATGGAAGTGTAGAAAATGGGGCGATTGCAGGAAATGGTTTGAAACAAATGAACCATTATTATTTTATGGCTGGTCATACTTTTAAGATAAAAAGTTACTTTGATCTTATTCCAATTACAAATTTTAAGATGGCTCCAAATTCTCCGTTATCTATTGATTTAAATGTGAATGGGTTATTTTATGATAAATATTGGGTAGGGCTAGGGGTGAGATTTGGAGACGCAATTCTCGCTAGTTTTATGTATGAATTTACAGAGCAATTCAGAATAGGATATGCTTACGATAGATCAATTTCAGAATTATCTTCATTTAATAATGGATCACATGAATTGATGATTAATTATGATATGAATTATTCAAAATACGGAGTTAGAACACCAAGAAAATTTTAATATATCACCTTTAAAAACAACTTAGATGAAAGCGATTAAATGTATATTAGTTTTTATTTTTTTTAGCAATTTTGGTAATAGCCAGTTGTCACAAAAAGTGGCAGAAAAACATTACCATAACTTAGCTTTTGTTAAGGCGCTAGAATATTACGAAGAGTTAGCAGAAAAAAAGAATGCTACCAAATTTCAAATGCAAAGAACAGCAGAATGTTACGCATTACTAGGTAAATCGGAAAAAGCAGAATTGTGGTACGATAAAATGTACTCTACATTTTTGCATGATGTTCCTAACTTAATTCAATATGCAGAAATACTAAAGCAAAATGAAAAGTATGAAAAAGCAAACGATATTTATTCCGAAATAAATGGACTAGATGCCACAAATGAAATAGCTTTATTTCATTTGAAAAATCTAAATTATTTTAAAGAATTAAAAAATAATTCTCATCAATTTGAGATTAAGCTAACAGAATTTAATACTTCTTTTGATGAATTTTCTGTAGCCTATTTAGATACAAATACTGTAGATATTATTTTTGCAACAAACAGAGCTAAGACTTTTTTGAAGAGAGAAAAAAGTCCTTTTGATAATTCAGCATTTTTGGATTTATATGTTGCTCAACTGAGCAAAGGGAGTGAGGTTGTTAAACACAAAGAAACTCGAAGCGATTTGCATGATGGGCCTATTTCTTTTTCGAATGGAGGAACTGTACTTTATTTAACAAGGAATAACATAGACGGAGGAAAACAAAAAGTGAGTGCAGACAAGCATGTGAATTTAAAAATATTTATCGCAAAAAAAATAGGAGAAGAATGGGGTGAGCTAGTAGAGTTTCCATTCAATTCTGATGAATATTCTTGTGGGCATGCTTCTGTAACTAGTGACGGAAAGATGATGTATTTTATTTCGGATATGCCAGGAGCAATTGGTAAAACAGATGTGTTTGTATCAGAGCTGAAGCAAGGGGTTTGGTCACAGCCAAAGTTGGTGCCGGGAGTTAATACCAAAGAAAAAGAAATGTTTCCGTATATATCAAAAGAAGGAGTTTTGTATTTTTCTTCAGATGGGAGAGCAGGATTGGGAGGACTAGATATTTATCGTTTATATTCTTTGGATGGAGAATCGGATGTTATTAATTTGGGGGCACCTATCAATTCTAATAGAGATGATTTTGGCTTTATTTTTAATAAAAATGGAGATAAAGGGTATTTATCTTCCAATCGTCAATCGGATAGTTCTTATGGAGGAGATGATATTTATTCATTTAAGGTAAATGAAATTATAAAAAAGGAGTTTACGGTTAAAGGAATCGTAAAAGAAAAAGGAACTGATAATCCACTGCCAAAAACATGGGTTTATTTATATGATGCTGATCAAAACAAAGTGTTGGATAGTTTGTACAGTGAGGAAGGAGAGTTTAGTTTTCCTGACTTGCCTCAAGGAAACTATTCTATAACTAGTACTAAGCCAAGTTACTTTCAAGATAATTCTATTGTTTTTAATCCAGAAAAATTATCTCCAGAAGAATTGGAGAAAATGAATTTAGTAATGGATAAGGAAAAATACTGGGTAGAATATACGGTAGTGGATGGAACCACGGGAGAAGTAATAGAAAATGCGACTTTACAATTAGAGAATAATTTTACGAAGGAGAAAAAATCAAAAGAAACTAATTTGGCAGGAAGATTAAATGATTCTCTTTATGTTCTATCGGTAAAAGATTCTTCAGCAGATTTTAATTTAAGTGTAACTAAAGAAGGTTATTTTGAAAGAAAAATAAAGTTGAAAGAAAAATTCGACAAGCATGGGGTTGTAAAAAAAGTAATAACCTTAATTCCTGTCAAAGAAATTGACGTGAGAGAGTTGTGTTTGATAAATCAAATTTATTATGATTTAAATAAATCGGCAATAAGACCAGATGCTGCTTTTGAGTTGGATAAATTGGTTCTTTGTATGAAAGAAAACCCAACCATGGTAATAGAAATTGGATCACATACAGATTGTAGAGGTTCGTCTTCATACAATGAGAAGTTATCGGATAGAAGAGCAAAAAGTTGTATGAAGTATGTGATATCGAAAGGGATAGATGCGTCTAGAATTTACGGAAAAGGATATGGAGAGAATAAGTTGGTAAATGATTGCGGTTGCGAGGGGAAAGTGAAATCAAATTGTTCGGACGAGGAACATCAAGAGAATAGAAGAACTGAGTTTAATGTTGTAATAAAATAAGGGTTATTTTTTGGAACATTAGGTTAAGTGTAAGTATAACTTTAGAGGGAAATCAATTTGATTTCCCTCTTTTTTTTTACTCTAAATGGAATACCCAACTAAAAACAAAGTTGTATATTTATTAGTTCGTATTAAAATAGTCATTATGAAAAATAGAATAACAGGGACAGGGTCGTACATTCCAGAAATGATTCAAAAGAATGAAGATTTTTTAAAACAAGAGTTTTTCAATGAAAACCAATCAAAAATTCCTAACTCTAATGAGATTATTATAAAGAAGTTTAAAGCAATTACAGGAATAGAGGAAAGGCGCTATGTAACAGATGAATTGCGCAATAGTGATATTGGTACAATTGCGGCAAACAAGGCAATTGAAGATGCAGGAATAAATCCCGAAAAAATAGACTATATTATTGTGGGACATAATTTTGGAGATGTGCGAGCAGGGCATACGCAGTGTGATATTTTACCTAGTATTGCCTCCAGAATAAAATTTAATTTAAAAATAAAGAACCCCAATTGTGTTGCTTATGATGTTGTTTTTGGTTGTCCTGGATGGCTGCAGGGAGTGATTCAAGCCAATATGTTTATCAATGCAGGAGAAGCTAAGTGTTGTCTAATTATTGGATCAGAAACCTTGTCGAGAGTTGTAGATCCATTTGATAGAGATTCTATGATATATTCGGATGGGGCAGGGGCATGTATTCTCGAGCTAGGTAACGAGGATAATAGTGGAGTTTTGAGTCACGCATCACAGTCATTTACATTTGAAGAGGCTTATTATTTATACTACGGTAAATCTTATAATCCAGCAGTATACCAAGGTACAAATTACATAAAAATGCATGGAAGAAAAATTTATGAATTTGCATTGACAAATGTTCCCAATGCAATGAAAATAGCCTTAGATAAAAGTGGATTAAACATTGAAGATGTAAATAAAGTGTTGATTCATCAAGCAAATGAAAAAATGGACGAAGCGATAATTTCTCGTTTTTATAAATTGTACGATAAGGACATGCCGGAAGATATAATGCCAATGAGTATTCATAAGCTAGGAAATAGTTCGGTAGCGACCGTTCCAACTTTGTTAGATTTAATTTTGAAAAATAAAATTGAAGGACATTCAATAGCCAAAGGAGATGTTCTTATTTTGGCCTCTGTAGGAGCCGGAATGAATATTAACGCAATGGTGTATAAATATTAAATACATTCATTAAAAGCGCTTAAATTCCTATTGGGATTGTTTTGAATTACGGTCTAGAGTGAGGCTTTTATCTTTTTATTGATAAAAATCATAAAGAGATACACAATCATGAGAATACTCTATTGCTCGATTTTTCATAACTTTGTGCAATTATTCTTAACCCTTAAAAACAAGTGTAGCATGCAACTGTACAATAAATTAAGTGCCAAAGAAAGAGCAGAGCTTATCGAAAAGGCTGGCAAAGAACGTCTTACTGTTTCTTTCTATAAATATCACAACATACCTAACCCTACAATTTTCAGAAATTTCTTATTCATCCTTTGGGACGAGCAAGAGGTTTTGGGACGAATTTACGTAGCAAACGAAGGAATTAATGCTCAATTATCTGTACCAGCCGATAATTTTAATGCTTTTAAAGCAAAGCTAGATGAAATTCCTTTTCTTGAAAATGTAAGATTGAATATTGCTGTGGAGCAAGACAACAAATCGTTTTTGAAGCTAAAAGTGAAGGTGAGGAACAAAATTGTTGCTGATGGCTTGGAAGATGATTCATTTGATGTAACAGATATTGGTGTTCACGTAAAGGCCGCAAAATTTAATGAGCTGATAGAAGATCCAAATACAGTTTTGGTAGATATGCGTAACCATTATGAAAGTGAAATAGGTCATTTTAAAAATGCTGTAACTCCAGATGTAGATACATTTAGAGATTCTCTAGATTTAATAGAAGAGCAATTAAAAGAGCACAAGGAAGATAAGAACCTAGTAATGTATTGCACAGGAGGTATTAGATGTGAAAAAGCATCAGCTTATTACAAGCACAAAGGATTCAAGAATGTGTATCAGATGGAGGGGGGAATCATAAATTATGTTCGCCAGGTGAATGAAGAAGGATTAGAAAATAAATTTCTGGGTAAAAACTTTGTGTTTGATGAACGAAGAGCTGAACGTATTTCTGAAGATGTAATTTCTAATTGCCATCAATGCGGAGAAGCTTGTGACGAACATACAAATTGTCTTAATCAAGGATGTCACTTGCTATTTATTCAATGTGCTAGTTGTGCAGCAAAAATGGATTCATGCTGTTCGGATGAGTGCAAAGAAATAGTAGCATTGCCATTTGAAGAACAAAAAGAATTGAGAAGAGGAAAAGCGGCAGGTAATCGTATATTCAAAAAAGGAAGATCTGAAGTGTTGAAATATAAAAAGTAAATAAGAATACTGATAAAGTTAAAAAGAGGAGCGAAATAAAATTTGCTCCTCTTTTTTTTATGTCAATTTTTAAAAGAAAAATAAGAGGAAGGCTAGTGATGAATAAATTCATTCTAGGATTAGCTTATTTTCTTCCTAAGAGCTCATTTGAGGCTCTTTTTGTATAAAACTATATACTTTGTCAATTCCAGCATCTAATAAGATTAAACGAGCTGTAATGAACTGCTGAGGTTGTTTATGGTGTGGAGGAAAGTTTAGGGCATAAAAAAAGCCTTTCAGTTTCCTGAAAGGCTTTTAAAAATGTGTTGAATCTGGCGGTCCGGACGGGACTCGAACCCGCGACCCCCTGCGTGACAGGCAGGTATTCTAACCAGCTGAACTACCGGACCAAAATTGAATCATCAACACAAGATTTCAAATAAATTGTTGCTCTGTTTCCTTGAGCGATACAAAAGTACAAATTTATTTTTAACTTCCAAGCATTCTGCTAAAAAAGTTTAATTTATTTTCGAATTTAAATTTACCCATGCTCCTCCATTGTGAACTTCTTTAAATCCTTTTGCCTTCAGAATCCCTTTGGCACTGGCACTTCTCATCCCAGAAGCGCAACAAGTAATCACAGTTTTGTCCTGTTTTCCTTCCAGTTTTCCAATGTTTTTTCTTAGTCCTTCTACAGGAATATTGATAGATCCTTTAATATGTCCTCCCTTATATTCTTGTGGAGTTCGTACATCTAAGATAATTGCTCCGTTTTTTTTCAACTCAGCAAAATCTACTTTTGGGCCAAAACCCAATAAATTCATTAATGATTTAAACATGATTTAACTTTTATAAAAATTAACATCCATCCATCCACCACCATTGTAGCATTCTATTCCTTCTGCAGAAAGAAGTTGTTGAGCCATTCCACTTCTTTGTCCAGATGCACAACAAAGTACTAAAGGTCCTTCTAATTTCTTTACTTCATCCAGTCTGTCCATTATTTCTTGTACCGGAATGTTTAATGATCCTACTACGTTTCCTCCCATAAATTCTCCTTCTGTTCTTACATCAAGGATAGTTCCTTTGTTTTCTCTTATGATATTTTCTAAATTCATTTTCTTATTGTTTTTATTATTGATAGGTCAAAAGTAAGATATTCTATTTTTAAATTAAGTAACAATTGTCACTTTTGAGAAATAACGTAGTTTTTTTGCATAAAAAAAGGTCACGAACTAAATCGTGACCTTTTTTAAATATAAGCAATAAACTTAATTATTCTCCTGCAACTTCAAATTCAGCTTCAGTGATAACTTCTTTGTGAAGTTTTACCGTTACTTTGTAAGTTCCTGTAGTTTTAATTGGTTCATTGTGAATCTTAATGTTCTTTCTTTGTATTGCAAATCCTGCAGCAACAAATGCTTCAGCAACTTGCACAGAAGTAACAGATCCAAATATTTTTCCACTTTCACCAACTTTAGCAATCACTTTTACTTTGCTTGCTTCAAGTTTAGTAGCAATAGATTGAGCTTCGTCAATAATTGCTTTTTCTTTGTGGGCTCTTTGTTTAACGTTTTCTGCGTGCATTTTCTTTGCAGACGGAGTAGCTAACATTGCCAAACCTTGAGGAATCAAATAATTTCTTCCAAAACCAGATTTAACTGTTACCATATCATTTTTGTCTCCTACATGCTCTACGTCTTGTTTTAATATAACATCCATGTCTAATAAGGTTTTTTATTTTTTGTATAAATCTGTAACGTAAGGCATAAGTGCAATGTGTCTTGCTCTTTTGATAGCTTGTGCTACTTTTCTTTGGTATTTTTGAGAAGTTCCAGTTAATCTTCTTGGTAAAATTTTACCTTGCTCATTTACAAGCATAGATAGGTAATCAGCATTTTTGTAATCAATGTATTTGATTCCTGCTTTTTTAAACCTACAATATTTTTCTTTTTTAACTTCAATATCAATCGGAGTTAAATATCTAATGTCTGTTTTGCTCATTGTTTGATGTTTTTAAAGTTAGTTTTTCTCAGCTTTCATTCTAGACTCTCTTACTCTTGCCCACGCTAATGCATGTTTGTCAAGGTTAGTAGTCAAAAATCTAATAACTTTTTCGTCTCTTTTAAATGCTACCTCAAGGTCAGCAACTAATTCTCCATTCTCAGCAGAATATTCAAACAAATGATAAAACCCAGTGGTTTTTTTCTGTATTGGGTAAGCTAATTTTTTCAATCCCCAGTTTTCTTGGTTATCGATTTTTGCACCAGCTTTCTCAATAATGCTTTTGAACTTATCTACTGCTTCCTTTACCTGAACATCAGATAAAACGGGAGTTAGAATGAAAACAGTTTCGTAATGTTTCATAATTATTATTTTGGTTTTTAATTTTTAGTGTGCAAATGTACCCTTTTACTTTTAATTATCCAATGTTTTAAAGGGTTTATTAACAATCAGCTTTTAATTTGTTGCTTAGAAAAAACTAAAACTTAATTTTCCATCAATTTTTTGTATAATTGGCAATCAAAAATAATTCCTATGCTCAACAAGATTGATACCAAGGCAAATGACTCTTTGGATAAAGATAAATTGAAAAAAGAACTCAAAGAATTGAACACCCAATTAATTGAGTTTCAAAAAAAAATGAATGCCCAAGGAAAGCATAGTTTGCTTATTATTTTTCAGGGAATGGATGCTTCAGGAAAAGATGGAGCAACACGAAGAGTATTGGAAGGTGTGAACCCAAGTGGAATTAAAGTAAAAAGTTTTAAGAAACCAACAGACGAAGAGTTTGCTCATGATTTTTTGTGGAGAGTGCATCAGCATGCTCCTGCAAAAGGAATGATTCAGGTTTTTAATCGTTCGCATTACGAAGATATATTGGTGCCTTCTGTTTTGGGATATATTCCCAAAGAAACAATAGATGAAAGGTATAAAATGATCAATGATTTTGAGCGTTTCTTGGAGCATAACGGAACTAAGGTTCTTAAATTTTTCTTGCATGTATCTAAAGAAGAACAATTAGAAAGATTAGAAGAAAGAATAAGTAATCCCGAAAAACACTATAAACATAAAGATGGAGATTGGGAAACCAGAGAACATTGGGATAGTTACATGAACGTATACCAATCTATTTTCGAAAAATGCAATGATATTCCTTGGCACATTATACCTTCGGACCAAAATTGGTATAAAGCAAATTTAATTACAAAGAAAATAATAGAAGCTTTTGAATCCATGAATCTTGAATGGCCAGCTTTGGAATCAGAAAAATTTTAAAATAAATACAATTATGAGAAACAGATTACTAGTATTACTTTTTTTAGTTATTTCAAACAGTATGTTTGGAGTGGATTTTACTTCAATTAATAAAAATGAATTCAAAGAATTAGCTAAAGAAGATGTGCAACTTGTAGATGCAAATAAAATTGCAGGATTGTATTACCAAGAAAATGGTAAAACTCTAATTCTTGATTTATTGTCAAGACAAAATAATGAATTGGAAGAATTGAGTATTAATTATAACGATTCGGTTTATTTGGTTCCAACAAATCAATACCTTATTATAAATGGATTGGATTTTGGGGATAATACAATAGAAATTTACCAGGCAGAAGGTGACGAGAAAAATATGTTGGTTTCTAAAGGTTTTAAATTCAAAAAATCAGAACCATTCATTAAAAATGATGCTGTAGTTCTTGGTTTGTTATTACTCTTATTGGCGATCGTATTTAAAACCGAAGGAAGTAGTAATCCTGCCTTAAAGAAATTCTATAGAGTGGTTCCTGCTTTATTACTGTGTTATTTCTTGCCTGCATTCCTTAATACATTTGGAATTGTATCGGCAGATGAATCTAGACTATACTTTGTAGCAAGTAGGTATTTATTACCGGCTAGTTTGGTATTGTTATGTCTAAATATAGATATGCAGGGGATAAAAAAATTAGGACCAAAAGCTCTGATCATGTTTTTTACTGCAACAGTAGGAATTGTAATTGGAGGGCCTATTGCACTTTGGTTGGTATCTAGAATTTCTCCTGATATTTTGAATGATGACATCTGGAGAGGATTAGCCACTGTAGCAGGAAGTTGGATTGGGGGAGGAGCAAACCAAACCGCAATGAAAGAAGTATACGGAGCAAGTGATCAACTATTCTCAGCTATGATTGTGGTAGATGTTTTTGTAGCCAATGTATTTATGTCGGTTCTTTTATTTGGTACTGGTTACAACAAACAATTGAATAAATTTTTCAAGGCGGATGATTCTGCTATTGAAAGCTTGAAAGATAAAATGGAAAGTTTTCAGAAGAAAATGGCAAAGGTTGCTACTTTCAAAGATTTAATGTTTGTCCTTGCTTTGTCTTTTGTAGCAATAGGTGTGGCTCACTTTTTGGCAAATATTATTAGTCCTGCTGTAGCAAGTTGGTTAGACAGCATACGAGAAACTTCTCCTATGACTTCAGTTCTGCTGACTTCTTTTGGTAGTGGATTCTTTTGGTTGGTGGTACTATCCACTCTTTTTGGAATCATGCTTTCGTTTACCAAAGCAAGAGAGTTTGAAGGGATTGGAGCTTCTAAAATAGGAACAGTATTTCTTTATTTATTAGTAGCTACTATTGGTATGAAAATGGATATTCTGGAATTGATTAATAACTGGGGAATCTTTAAATTCTTGATTTCAATAGGATTAATTTGGATTACAATTCACGGAATATTCTTGTTTATTGTGGCAAAAATAATTAAAGCTCCATTCTTTTATGTGGCAGTAGGGTCTCAGGCAAATGTAGGTGGTGCAGCTTCTGCTCCGGTAATTGCAGCAGCTTTTAGTCCAGCACTTGCTCCTGTGGGAGTATTGTTGGCAGTATTGGGATATGCAGTAGGAACATTTGGTGCAATTGCTTGCGCCATTATGATGCAGTATTTATCGGTAGCAGGTTAAAATAAAAAGTGTAATTAATGGAATTAAGTATAGTAATCTCTTTTGTTCTTGCTTCTGTGTTTCTTGCATTAATGCCTGGTCCAGATAATATTTTTGTTTTAACAGAGAGTCTTACTAAAGGAAAGTACAATGGAATAGCAATATCTGTAGGGCTTAGTCTTGGAGTGATTTTTCATACAATTTTGGCAGCTACAGGGATTACAATTCTTATTCAAGAATCTGCCATGGCATTTTCTTTGATTAAGTATTTAGGTGCAGCTTATCTTTTTTATTTGGCTTATAAAGCAACTCAAGAAAAAAGACAAATTATTGAGTTGGTTACAACTACAAACGACTCTAATAATTATTTTTTGCCTTTAGTAAAGAAAGGTTTTTTGATGAATATACTCAACCCAAAAGTATCTTTGTTTTTCATTGCGTTTCTGCCTCAGTTTCTTACAAAAGATGGGTTTAATGTGACTTTACAAATGATTATCCTAGGATTTATTTTTATGATTCAGGCTTTTGTTGTGTTTAGTACAATTGCTATTCTTGCAAGTAAGTTAACTCGATTTGTAAACAGTCCTAAATTTTGGAAAATAACAAAATGGAGTAAAGTGACAATTCTTATAATTTTAGGCGTGGTATTATTGCTTTCGCAAAAATAAAAGCAAACTCTTGGAGTTGTTGCTTACACATTCATAAAGTAGTATTTGTCTGTTTTGATTCACGTTAGATAAAACACACAAAAAAAATCCGAATAACTAAAAGTTATTCGGATTTTTCATTTTACAAATATTACATTTAGTTATTAATTACAATAGATCTAGACGAACTCTTGTCGTCAGAAATAAGTATCATTTGGTACATTCCATTGCTCAATTCACTAACATCTACTTTAACGGTAGATTCGTTTATAGAAACTTCTTTCGCCAATTTTCCTTGGGTATCAATAATTTTTAATCTAGCAGATTTATTTACTTCAGGTAAATTAATAAATACCGATCCTGTAGCAGGGTTAGGATAAGCACTCCATGTTAATTCATTTGAAATAGTTTTGATACTTGTAGAACTATAGCTGAAGCAAGCTGTAGTGTCCTTGCATCCATTGGAAGTTGTTATTTCACAGGCATAACTCCCATTTGCAGTTGGCAAGTAACTTTGACTAGTAGCACCAGTAATTATAGTATTTCCATTTCCGCAATCTAACCATTGATAGTTTGTTCCACTGCCTGATGCAGTCAATACTCCAAAGGATTGAGAAATTGTTCCTGCATTGCTAGAATTTATTGTAAGATTTAAAGTAACAATAGAATCGCAATTTCCTGGCGAAGTAATTGTGTCATAATAAGTACCACTGGTATTGTAAATCATACCATTTGACTGCCAAGTGTATGAAAAACAGGATGAAGCTGATACACTGGAAATGCCACCAATAGAAGAAAGTGTTATGGTAAGAATGGAATCACAACCGTTTGCTGCAGGTAGTGTGTCATAATGTGTTCCAGCCGAAGTTATTACTCTTCCTGAGGGTGTAGTATATGAACCGCTACAAAAAGAAGGGCTAATGGAAGTGGCACTTGGGCCTCCTCCTAATGGGTGTGCAGTGTAATTCGAAGTGGCACCAGTTTTGTTAAATCCAACAAGAGTATTTACACTCGCAGGTGAAATGGCATCTACCAAACTAGAAATGGAAGTATTGGATCCTCCAGCAATGCCCTCATTCATTCTGTAATATGCAACTAACCCAGTAGGTATACCACAAATTTCTTTGTTCCAGTTTGCTGTAATTTGTGCGGCAGTTAGTGGGATATTCCAAACACGAACTTCATCTAATGAACCACTAAGATCGGTAGCTGTACTTAAGTCTGTTCGTATTCCTATTGTCATTGGGTTTGCACTAGTTGCGGGTGTGTTTAAAGGTATATTAATGTCTCCTTGTGCATCTAGAACTCCGTCCACATATAGTTTGTATTTGTTTGTTGTTGCGGAATGATCGTACACAACCGTAATTTGATGCCAAACAAAGTTAGTAATAGAAGTGTTTCCATCTAATCCACCTCCGCCAATTTCAATTCTTGCTTTAGTTGAAAATGTTGGATTAATTTTTAGGGAAAACCTTGCGCCATTTCCGCCACTTGTAACTCCCATGTCTACAAAGAATCTTTGTGATCCAGAAGAACTTCCTTTGTACCAACATTGTACTGTTCTCGAAGAGGAATCTGAGATTCCATTAAAACCAGTTTGCACATAATCTCCTATACCATCAAATTGGAGTCCTGTATTTTGTGATAAAAATAATCCGGGCAGTATTAAAAATAGAGCAATTTGTATAATTCTTTTCATATTGTTTAAATTTTAAACAATATAACTCATTGTTTTTGAACCACAAAAAAAATAATTATTTTTTTATTGATAAATTTTTCGAATTATTGAATTCCAATAATACTCTCTCCCAAATATACATAACAACCCACAAGAATTGCTTCGCCAATAAAAATGGCTGCAATGTATTTCCAAAAATTCATTTTGATTGATCCTGCGATATAGCAAATTAAATCGGTAGGCACTAGCGGAAAAAATGACCAACCCAATACAATCCAAAAACCGTGTTTGTTTAGTTTTTCTATTATTTTGTCTGCTTTCTTAGAGTGTTTTTCTCCAAAAAGTTTGTCAAATTCTAAGAATTTAGAGGCGAAATATAGGTAAGTAGCGGTAATTACAATCCCTAGAATAGAAACAGTGAATACCACAAAAGGTTGAGTTGGGAATAATATAATTCCTGCTAAAACAAAAGGAGTGGAGGGTAAAAGTAAAATCCCTCTAACAAGACTTATAATTATATAAGCCAATAATATATGAGTAGATTGATTTTTTATAAAATCAGATAGAGATTCTTTTGTAAACCAATTTGGGTGCAAAAAAAATAGCACCAATCCTATAAGAATTAGTGCTATCCAAGTTATTCGTAAGAGTTTTTTTATTTTCATTTCTGATAAAAAAGAGACTCATTTTAATCGGAATATTTAATACTCTAAATATTCAACAAAATGTTATTCTGCTAAGTGAAGAAGGTCTTTTTTCTTCAATAAATCTTCCACAGATTCTCTCACATCTTCATCATCTACACAACAATCTACTGGGCATACCGCAGCACATTGAGGTTCTTCGTGGAATCCTTCACATTCTGTACATTTATCTGGAGAAATAAAATACACATCCATATCTACCGGTTCTTGGTATTCATCTGCATTCACTTCTTTACCATCATATAATTTAACCATTCCTTTCAGTCCAGTTCCATCTGCAAATTTCCATTCTGCCCCACCTTCGTATATTGCCGTATTTGGACATTCTGGCTCACATGCTCCACAATTAATGCATTCGTCTGTTATAATTATTGCCATTGTTTTATTCTAAATTTCTACAAAATTAATACAATATGCATGGATTGTCTATTTTTTGAACAGATATTTTAATGATTTACGTCATTTAAGGGATAAAAAGTGAACATGTTGCCTAGCAAAAATCAGAAACCTTAGTTTTGTTTCTATCTTTGCAAAATGAATAAGGAAGAAAGAAAAAACAGTTTTATTCAGTTGGGGTTAATACTGAATCATTTTATAGAGAATAAACCATGGCAAGACTTTAGCTGTGGACTAACCAAGGAAGAATATGATTCTTTGAATGAATTAATTGTGAAGACAAGGATTCATAACCCTTGGTTTACAGAAGATAATGTTAGAAAATCCATTTCTGGAATTGTTTCTATGCTACAGAAAGATGAGCTAAATCAATGGATGGACGAATATGCTTTGGAAGAGTCAGAACCAAAGAAAATTGGAGTTATCATGGCGGGAAATATTCCGTTAGTAGGATTTCATGATTTTATGGCGGTACTTATTTCGGGTAATAATTTGAAAGCAAAACTATCAAGCGAAGATAATTTGTTGCTACCTAATATTTCCAAAATATTGGTGAATCTAGACGAAAGATTTGAAAATAAAATAGAATTTGTTCAACAATTGAAAGAATATGACGCAGTTATTGCAACAGGAAGTGATAATTCTGCTCGTTATTTCGAAAGTTATTTTAGCAAGGTTCCACATATTATTAGAAAAAACAGAACATCTATTGCTGTTATTTCTGGAAACGAAACAGAAGAAGAACTTCAGGCATTTGCAGAGGATGTATTTTTGTATTTTGGAAAAGGATGCAGAAATGTTACCAAAATAATGGTTCCTGCGGGATATGACTTAGATAAATTATTCAAAGCTTTTTATCCATACAAAGAAATTGTGAACCATAATAAATACGCAAATAACTACGATTACAACAAAGCGATTTATTTAATGGGACAAATAGAATTGATAGAAAATGGGTTTTTATTGATGAAAGAAGATGAAGCACTTCATTCTCCTTTAAGTGTTTTAAATTATCATTTCTATAAAGAAGAAAATGAAGTAAAAGACTATTTGGAGGCTAACAAAGAAAAAATTCAATGTGTGGTAGGAACAGAGTATGTGCCTTTTGGTAAAGCACAAAATCCTTCAATTTCCGATTATGCTGACGGAGTAGATACCATGCAATTTTTATTATCCTTGAATTGAGCTTATCTTTAATTAAATTATTAACACAACATTAACTCCCTTACCCCCCTTGGGAGGAAATAAAAAGAAGAAACTGGCACAGTTATCGCCTTAGAGTATTTTATACCAAAATGACCGAATTATGAAAACAAGATTACACTTAAAATTCGCCCTATTATTGCTACTCGTTTTTCCACTTGTAGTAAATTCTCAATTTACAGATCCCGAAAGAGATACCAGATGGAACATTGGTTTTAATATGGGAGGAGTATGGCAAGATGGAGATATTAAACTGGATAGACCCGGTTTTGGATATGGGTTTACTATCGGGAAAGGTATTTATGAAGATCCAGGAAAATTCTGGAGTGTAGATGCTCGTTTTAGATACATGAAAGGATTTACTTTTGGTCAAGATGTTACCAGATTGGATTCTGCCGATATGGGAGACAATACAATTTATTCTTCTAATCCTTCTAATTATAAGAATTCATTGGGCTATACTTATTTGAATAGCAAAACAATGATTCATGATTTTTCATTGGAAGGAGTTGTAAATTTTCATATGCTAAGAGAAAGAACAGGAGTTATTTTATCTGTTTTTGGAGGAGTTGGTGTTACCGATTACAAAACAACTACTAATTTATTGGACAATGAAAACTTCAATAAAATTTATAACTACGCCCAGTTAAATCAAAATGATTTATCTAAAAGTGAAATAAAAGATTTGCTGGATGGAGAATATGAAACTCGTGCTTTGTACAACAGCAGTGATGACAAAACAGTAAAGTTTATGCCTTCATTGGGAATTGCTTTGGGGTATCAAATAACTCCTAAGTGGTCTTTTGGATTTGAGCATAAAGTAACATTTGCATTACACGATAGATTTGATGGAATACAAAAAGAAGGAACTCAATTTTTGCAATGGGGTGATAATGACAAATACCATTATTCTTCTGTTTTTCTTAGGTTAAATATTTTTAGAGGTGAAGATAATTCAGATCCCATTTCGGAAGAGAATTGTCCACCACCATATTTAAAAATTGCAGATATACCGAACAACTATGTTGTAAATGAACAGCTGTTTTCGGTAAATGCAAGAGTTACAAAAATAAACTCTAACAATGATGTTATCTTGGTTTCTAATGACCAAATGATTCAAACGTCTTATAACAATAGTACAGATTATGTTTCTGGAGATATAATGTTGGTAGAAGGAGAAAACAAAATTTTGTTTATTGCAACCAATACTTGTGGAGAATCTATGGATAGTGTAGTCGTTATTTACAACCCAGAGTTTTGTCCTAAAGCTGTAATTACAATTACAGAACCAGAAGCAATAGTGGGAGAAAGTAAAACGACATTGTCTGCAAAGGTATTGCAGTTGCAAGGAGGAACTTTGCAAGTGAAATTAAACAACTCAGTTATTCCACATAACTATAATGAGAACACATTAGTATTAACTGCCGATATGAATTTGAATGTAGGGGCAAATACTGTTTCTATCCAAGCCATTAATAAATGTGGTGATACGACTGTGTTTAAAAACATAGAATATAAATGTATTGCACCTACTGTTGTAATTAATTCTCCAGAGAATGGAAAACAATATGAAAGCCAATCGAACCAAGCCAATTTCTCTGCTACTGCTACTAATGTTTATGACATTAATCAAGTAGAGGTAAGAGTGAATGGAGTGCAGGTTACACCTTCTTTTAATAAAGAGAATGGAGTAATAGCAGGAACTATTATTATGAACGAAGGAAGTAATACAGTGTCTGTGAAAGTAACAAACGACTGTGGTACTCAAACTAAAACAACTCAGTTCGTATATGTAAAACCTTGTTTGTTGCCAGTCGTTTCATTTACCGCTCCAAGCAATAATCAAAACATTACAACTTCTTCGGTAACTGTATCGGCAAACGTAACTAACATTACAAGTAACAGCAATGTGAGAATGAGAGTGAATGGAGTAGTAGTTGCTTCAAACTTTAGCAATGGGTCATTATCTACTGTGGTAAACTTAAGATTAGGTGCCAATGTTATCGAATTATCAGGAGTGAATGTATGTGGAACAGATAGCGAAACAATTAACATTACATACAATTGTCCAAAACCAATTGTGAGCATAACTTCTCCAGCCAATGGAACCGGACTTAATTCTGGAAATACAACTATTACTGGTTCTGTAGCAAATGTAACTTCGCAAAGCCAAGTTAATGTTACTGTAAATGGAAGTTCTATTCCTTTTACATTTAATACAAGTAGCAGAACTTATAGTGCACCAGTAAATTTGAATACAGGTCAGAATGTAATAGTGGTAACTGCGAATACAACTTGTGGAAGTGATTCTAAAACAAGTGTTGTAAATGTAAGTGTGCCTTGTCCTTCGCCATCAGTTACTATTTCTAATCCATCAAATGGAAGTAATCTATCTAATAGTGCAGTTACGATTTATGGATCTGCAGTTAATGTAAATTACCAATCGGAGATGAGAGTTACACTTAATGGAGTGAACCAATCATTTAATTATAATGCAGGAAGTAGAACTTTTAGTTCATCAATGAATTTGGCTTCAGGAAATAATACAATAGTGGTATCGGCAACTACAAGTTGTGGAACAGACAGTAAGTCAATAAATGTTTCTTACAATGCTCCATGTCCTGCACCTGTTGTGTCTATTTCTAGTCCATCAAATGGAAGTAATTTAACAAATAGTGCAGTTACGATTTATGGATCTGCAGTTAATGTAAATTACCAATCGGAGATGAGAGTTACACTTAATGGAGTGAACCAATCATTTAATTATAATGCAGGAAGTAGAACTTTTAGTTCATCAATGAATTTGGCTTCAGGAAATAATACAATAGTGGTATCGGCAACTACAAGTTGTGGAACAGACAGTAAGTCAATAAATGTTTCTTACAATGCACCATGTCCTGCACCTGTTGTGTCTATTTCTAGTCCATCAAATGGAACTTCGGTAACATCAGGTTCTCTTACTTTGAATGGAAGTGCCGTTAATGTAAATAATCAATCGGAGGTGAGAGTTACTCTTAATGGAGTGAATCAGGCTTTTAGCTATAACTATTCTTCTAAACAATTTACTTCTAACCTTAATTTACAAGAAGGAAACAATACGATTCTGGTAACTGCCACTACAAGTTGTGGTACAGATACTAAAACTGTAAACGTTACTTATACAAAGTCTTGTCCAGCACCAGTGGTTTCAATCTCTTCGCCAAGAAACGGATTAAATTCTTCTTCAAATACAGTTTCTTTTACAGGAATTGTACAGAATGTAACTTCTTCTAGTCAAATTACTTTGAAACTAAATGGAGCAGTGATTAATAAGAGTTTTAACAGTACAACAAAAATTGTATCAGCTACCTTAAATTTAAACCAAGGAAGTAATACAATAGAGTTGAGCTCAACTAATAATTGCGGAACAGACAGTAAAGTGATTTCTGTTTCTTACAGATGTCCTTTGGCAACTGTAAATATTGCCTCACCAAATACGGGGATGAAGTATACAACTAACCCAATTACCTTCTCTGGTTTTGTGAGTGGAGTTTCAGCAAAAAGTCAAATAACTGTATCGCTAAACGGATCTCCAGTTACATTTAATTATGATGCCGCAACTAGTAAGTTTAGTGGGAGTATAAACCTAATAGAAGGTTCTAATACTTTGACTGCATCAGTTACGAACCAATGCGGAACAGTTAATAATAGTTCAACAGTGACGTATACAAAACCATGTCCGAAACCTACGGTTACAATTTTGAACCCAAGTAATGGAGCTAAACCAACAG
>CAXIAX010000043.1:0-21035 GCA_964021785.1 uncultured Flavobacteriales bacterium | reverse complement strand
ATCAGCTACTGCCTTTGCTTTTGCAGCTCCAATTTTTAGTTGCTCTTCTATCAGCTCTGGATTCTCTGTGTAATGAGTAAATCTCTCTCTCTCAGTTGCAAATCGCTCCAAGATCAATTCGAACAAAGCTTGTTTTGCATGACCATATCCATAATTTCCTCCTTCGTAATTGGCTCTCATTTCAGCTATTTGCTCTTCATTTGCCAACAACTTATATATCGTAAAGCAATTACAAGTATCTGGGTTTTTAGGATCTTCAAGTGGTGTACTATCCGTCTCTATAGACATCACTTGTTTTCTAAGTTTCTTTTCTGGCAAGAAAATATTAATAATATTCCCTTGAGACTTACTCATCTTTCCTCCGTTAGTTCCTGGGATAAGCAAATTATCTTCGTTTACCTTTCCTTGCGGCAACACAAAGGTTTCTCCCATTTGGTTGTTAAACCTACTTGCCACATCTCTCGTAATTTCTATGTGCTGCATTTGATCTTTCCCTACAGGAATAATTTCTGCATCATACATCAAAATATCGGCAGCCATAAGCATTGGGTAATCAAACAAACCTGCATTCACATCATTCAATCTATCTGCTTTATCTTTAAAAGAATGAGCTAACTTTAGCCTTTGATAAGGGAAAAAGCAATTTAGGTACCAAGTTAATTCTGTTACTTGAGGAATATCACTTTGTCTGTAAAAAACTGTTTTATTTACATCCAAACCGCATGCAAGCCAAGCTGCTGCTGTTTGCAAAGTATTATTTTTAAGTGTTTCTGCATCTTTAATTTGTGTTAAAGTGTGCAAATTTGCAATGAAATAAAACGATTCGTTTTTTTCATCTTTAGAAATCTCAATAGCAGGGATTATTGCTCCTAACAAATTTCCTAAGTGAGGAGTTCCTGTACTTTGTATTCCGGTAAGTATTCTTGACATTGGTAAAATTATTTACTTCAAAAGTAACTAATTTTTTAGTTTTAAAATCAGAAATTAAGCTTCTAATTCTAGATTATATTCTTGGTGTACATAAGCTTTTAGGTCTTCATACATTGAATTTATTTCTGATAAATCATTGGAATTATAATACCTCTTTATCAAATCTTGATCTATTCTTTTGAGAACAGTTGGCATTTTTTTTACTCCTATTGCCACACAAGACCCAATGAGTTTGTGGCTCGTAAATTTAGCGTTAATAAAGTCTTTGGACTCTGTATACAAATTAAGGAGCATGATGTCTTTCTTGATATTTTTCATAAAAATCTCAAGAGCTTGCGAAAATATTTCTTCGCCCAATTCATTTTTTACTCTTTTACTAATCACTTGTAATTAAATTAATTATATCTTTTGTTAGTGGTTTTTTTAATACCTGAAATAATTCATATTTTTCTTTAAAGTCCTCCACAACATTTTGTTCTACAAACAAAAATATTTTTTTAATCTTCAATTCTTTTTCTAGTTCTGCATGTTTTTTAAGAAATTCTAAGCCATTCATTACTGGCATATTCATATCTAACAAGGCAACATCTAGTCCGTTCCCTTCCTGCAAGAAATCTATTGTTTCTTTGCCATTACCAAAAGTATACACTTCACAATCTTTCACCTCTTTCTTCAGCTTGCTCTTGTTTATAAAATTGGTAGTAAAATCATCATCAATTAGAGCTATCTTCATATACTTTATTTGATTGTTGTTTAAATATTTCTAATACTTCTTTTCTATATTTTCGAGAGAGCGGAAGCTCTGTGTTTCTCACTACAACTTCTTGCGAAGATATTTTATCAATTTTATTGATATTTACTAAAAATGATCTGTGAATCCTCACAAAAACATCAGAATTAAGAGTTTCCTCTACTTGTTTTAAAATACCTGTAGTGGTTATTTTTCCATCCGAAGTGCTATAGGTTACATAACTACTTGATCCTTCAATATAATCTACATTACGGTAAGGGAATTTTTGAGTTTCTCGGTTTTTCTTAATCATCATAAATTCCTCATCTTCGTCAGGAATTATTTCTTTTGAGATACCAAAAATTCTTCTTTTAGCTTTTTCTACAGCTTCATTTAATCGTTCTAAATCTATTGGCTTTACAATATAATCTATCGCATCAAACTCAAAAGCTTTTATAGCATGCCTAGTTTGTGAGGTAATAAAAATAACGTTTGGCTTTTTCTTTAGCTTTCCCATCATGTCTACACCATTTTCGTAAGGCATCTCGATATCAAGAAGCATTAATTCAATGTCTTGATTTTCTATGATTTCACGAGCTTCTCTGGCATTAGAGCATGCTTTCACAAATTCCAAACTATCGTTTTTGTTTACTAAATTGGTTAAAATAAAACGGGATGTTTCATCATCATCTACAATGATACAGGGTATTTTTCTTGGCATACTGCGGTTTTAAAAACATACTATGAATTACCAATATACGAAAAATCTCTTTTATCAAGTTCTATTATTTCATAAATAGAATTTTGGTTACTTCTTTTGCTGTACCAGTTTCGTTCACCATAAAGACTAAATAAACCCCGGAACTAGCTCTTGTACCATCCAATTTGTTTCCATCCCAAATTGCTTGACCACCCAATGATTTTGTTGCAAATACTGTATTACCAGCTATATCCGTAATCCTCACATCTGAATTGTACATTAATCCTCTAATCCCTATTAATCCTGAATATCCTGGTGGAACAGGATTTGGATAAGAATAAACATCAACAAATGCATCTTGAGGATCAGTTGCAATTCCCTTGTAAGAAATTAAACCTTTATCAGTAGAAAAGAACACCTCTCCTGTTTCATCATCTATATCTATATCGTTTATCGTATTAGATAACAAAGGGCTATTTTCTAAGGTAAAATGGTGAATTTGATCTATTCCATCTGCTGACAATACAAAGACTCCAGAAGATTGAGTTCCTATCCATTTTCTATTCCCTCCATCTATTGCAATGGCGGTAATAAATTCATTTTCTAATAAATACTCAATATTCCCATCTTGCTCAATCTTAATTCTTTGCGCTTCAAAATCACCTCCTTCAAAAATATCCTCTGGATTGTAAATTACATAAATTCCTCTTTCTGTTCCTATCCAGATTTCGTCATCTAATTCTTCGGCAATTGCTGTGGCAAAGTACTCCAAATTTCCATTTTCGGCTGTGTTATTTATCACTTGATATTCATCATCTGTGGCATCCATTGGTGTTTCATTATCATTATAAACCACCATATTAATATCTTTAAATATTACCCATTTATATCCTAAACTTTTACTTACCAAAAGCTTAGAGACAATATTTTTATTACTAGCGGTTCCACAGTCAAATGAATTCCATTCTCCATTTGCAGTTTTGACCAATAGTGGTTTTGCAGCCCAAGAGTTGATTGCCCATAAATTTCCATCATTGTCATACTCTGCATCCGTTACTGCAAATCTATCGCCATGAGTTTCGCTTAATTGTATGCTTGAGTTAGTGGAGTCATATGCCTCTCCCACAGTGTTGTTTCCTAACTCTACCATACCCTTAACAGAATAAGCACAACCAATGGCCTCTTTGGGTGATTTAGGATTAACTGCTACTCCCAAAAAATCACTAACACACTCGGAGGAATAACAAATTTTATCTGTCAGATATTCCAACCCATAAATTGACCAAATATTTTCTCTTAAGTCGTAATGAAATACTCCATCATTACTGTATTTTTTGTTCCATCCACTTCCAGCAACACTTCCAGATGCAATCCACATTTGTCCTCCCTCTATATCTACATCCAATACATTATTAGAATACATTCTAATTTCTCTACTAAATTCGGTATTCAAATTGGAATTAAACTGAACAACTGAGTTCACGTCATCTCCTATATAATAACTACTTCCGTCATAAATTATACAATTTGCTTTTGGTCTCCAATAAGAATCATATTGGTCAAAAACTCCTACAACAGCATAGCTAGTATCTAAAACAAAGATTGAATCATAATGACTCACTAGAAGACGATTTCCATATGAAAATAGATTTTCTGTTTTCTCATCTGGCAAAGTATTCATTCTGCTCCAGTTTAGCCCATCCCAAATAAATACTGAGTCTGAGGTTAATGAATTAATAGAATTTACCAATAGCTTTCCATTAAAATCTAATATTTCATCTATTTGATTAGCAGGATTAGGTAGGGTTGTAGATTTTGACCAAGAATTATAATCTGTTAAAAACAAACTGTTTTCAGGAGCTGTATACAATCCACTTTCTGTTCCTGCGTATATTATTCCATTTTGGATAAACACACTATTAACCCTAATTTGTGAGCTTCCTGCTCCAATTATATAGGTGTCTTTTACTTCTTTTTTAGAAACATCAAACACTACAATTCCAAATCCACAAGAAAGATAAGCTAGATTTCCTTTACAAAAAACATCATAAACTTGTTTATCCCCAATAATCAGACTTGATTTAATTTGGAACATATTGGTTGTCAAATTATCTATAATAATATCCACATTTCCATTGGTGTAACCCACAATCAAAGCATTATTCGCTATGTTCACCCCAATTGCAGACACTCCATTATCGGACAAAGCATTAACCTCCGTTAATTTTTCTACTGTTCCTTCTTTATAGTTGTGAACTACAATCCCATTTTCGCTTGCTCCATATACTTCATCTCCCAATTTTTCAATATCGATAATGCTTTTAAATGGGAAATAACTTTTCCATTTTCCTATTACACTTCCGTCTTGTGAATAAGTGGTTAGTATAAAACAAAGTGATAGTATGCTTAGTATGCCTTTTTGTATCATCAAAATATTATTTGATTTTTAAACGAATGTTTTCCGTCTTCTATTGTTCTAAAATGGATTTTATTGCAATCCAGCTCATCAGTCCCATTCCAATTTCTAGTGATTTTTCATCTACATTGAAAGTAGAGGAATGCAAACCGCTACTTTCTCCGGTTCCCAATCTATAAAAACAACCTGGTATTTGCTGAGTATAATAAGAAAAATCTTCTCCCGTCATCCTCAAATCTAGGTCTATTACATTTTCTTTTCCTAAATATAATTCTGCCATGCTTTTTGCAAAATGTGTTGTCTTTTCATCATTTTTAAGAAAAGGATAACCCTTTCTCACTTCAAATTCACAAGTTCCACCCATGCTTTTTGCAATATCTTGAGCCATATTTATCATAAGTGAATGTGCTTCTGCTCTCCATTCTTCATTCATTGTTCTAAAAGTCCCCTCAATATTTACCTCATCAGGTATAATATTGGTTGCTCCTCCTTTGGTATTAATTTTCCCAAAAGACAATACACTTGGCACATCTGGCTTTGCTTTTCTACTTACTATTTGCTGTAGCGAATTTATTATCTGACAAGAAATTAAAACTGTATCGATAAATTTATGAGGTAAAGCTGCATGACCACCTTTTCCTTTCACAGTCACATACAATTCATCACAAGATGCCATGTACATTCCACCTCTAAATCCTACCTTACCATAAGGTAAATCTGGAAAAACATGTTGACCTATAATTGCAGTTGGACTAGGATTTTCTAGCACCCCTTCTTTTATCATTAAACTAGCTCCTCCTGGTAGTTTTTCCTCTCCTGGCTGAAAAATAAGTTTTATTGTTCCCTCAAACTCATCCTTTAATTCTTGCAAAATCTTAGCAACACCCAATAAGGAAGACGAATGAACATCATGCCCACAAGCATGCATCACTCCTTCATTTTGAGATTTATAAGCTACTTCATTTTCTTCTTGAATAGGAAGTGCATCCATATCTGCCCTCAATGCCAATGTTTTTGACTCTGGATTCTTACCTTTTATCAAGGCTACTATTCCTGTCTCTACATATCCTGATTTATATTCCACTCCAAATTCCTCTAGTTTGGACTGAATAAATTGAGAGGTCTTAAACTCCTTAAATGATAACTCTGGATTTTGGTGAATGTGCCTTCTTATAGAAAGAATTTCTTCAAAATTCTCTTTTGCTAACTCTTGAATACGATTTATTAATTGCCCTTCCATTATTTTCCAAAATATAATTTTACTCCGCTAAAAATCATTTTTATTGCAATCAAAAACATAAGAATTCCGAATACTATTTTGATAAGATTTTGATCTATTTTATGTGCTAATTTAGCTCCAAAAAACCCTCCAATTACAAAAGTAACTGCTACAATTCCTGCTACTTTCAAATCTACGTTTCCTTGTTTATAGTAATGCATAAATGCTAATATTCCTATTGGAGGTAACATAAGTGCTAAGCTAGTTCCTTGTGCTTGCAACTGAGTTAATCCTGCTAAGTATATTAATCCAGGAACGATTATTATCCCTCCACCAATTCCTATAAAACCTGAAATTATCCCAGCTAAAACCCCTATAAGAATAAGGTAAACTATAGTTTGAAAATCTAATATCATATTATCTGTTATTTTAAAAATCTAAAGATAAAGAAAAGTAATTCACACGCCCTTGGCCTACTCCATCTTCTATTCCCCAAGCCCAATCGTATCTTACAAAGTATCCAAATATTTCTGCTCGTAATCCGATTCCGTATCCAAAAACAATAGGTTCTCTTTGGTTTTGTAATGTTACTTCTATTGGCTTTTGCTCTACTATTCTTGTATTAAATGAATTCTCTGGAGAATAAGGATTGGCACCTGTCCAAGCAGTTCCCATATCTCCAAACCCAACAATTTGGAATGAAGAAAGAAAATTACTTTGAATAGGATACTCACTAAAATATCTAAAAATTGGCCATCTTATTTCTGTATTTACGACTGCAAAACTATTCCCAAATCTTATATTCTGAATAAACCCTCTCATTGGAGTAGCTATTGTTTGAAACGCAAACCCTTTATCTGTAGGAATCACAGTTTCTTCGTTAAACTGAGGTGCGAACCAACCATCTACTCCTCCTAAATAATATACTAACTTTCTGTTCCCAAAAGATGTACTAGTTGCAAATCTTCCTGCAAATGTCAATTCTCTGTGAATTTTTTGATAATGTCTTATATCGGCTCCAATCACAAAAAAATCAGTTTCTTTTTCAAACATCTCTTGGTAGTATTCTCCAAATAGTTTCAACCTTGTTCCTTCGTATAAATTTAAACCTCTATCAAATGTATTGTCTAGTACATATTCTAATTTGGCTCCCGCCATATTTCTTGTCTCACCTTCTGCAGCAAGACTGATTCTATCAACAGATGAATAGGTGATATTATCATTTCTCACATTTAAAGTCAATGCCAAAGCTGAAATTTCACTGAACGGATATTTTAATCGATATTTAAACTCGTGAATTCTTGTTTTTATTGGAGTTACATCATCATTGGAATATGCTTGCCTAATGAACATATATTTTTTATCTATTCTCTGCGAAAGATCCTCAAATACAAGAACGTAGTCATTATCTTGAAGATTAAAAGATAAATTAACCCCTCCCATCAATCTATAATCTTCCATCAAATCTTTCATTTGAACTATCGTGAAGATATTTACATTAGGATTGTTAAAACTAGGATTGTTAGGATTAAACACCTGATAAGTATTATTAAGCAAGTTATTATCAAGCTTTGTAGTAACCTCATCTAACGTGAAATTTGTGTTATATAGTTTTCTTGTAGGAAGTAAAAACTCATCATTAAAAATGCTAGTAGTTGCCTCTGTAGAAGCATTAGGATTCATAAAAACCATTTCGTTTTTATCTTTTTCTTTCTCCTTTTCTTTTTGAGTTTTTTCCGACTCAAATTTGTATTTAGAGGTAGATATAATTCTCGCGTCTGTATGAATAGGACTTACATCCAACAATTCCACTGTACTTTCTTTTTTATCTTCCAACAAAGGCTCAAACTGAGACTCTATTTCGGAGTCTATCATTTTATCTAACCCAATATCACCTTGGTAAAGCTTGTACTCACCTTCATGCAAGATTAGCAATCCTACTTTTTTGGAAACAGTAGAATAATCAAAATCTAAAATACTTCTTTTGTAATCGGTAAGGGTAGACGATTTAGAAAAATAGCGATAACTTATTACAGTATCTACTGCGCTAATTACACTATCAAAAACAGCAGTATGCCTATTCAAAACACCCCCTTCATCTGAAATATAAACATACTCAAATTTAGATTTCTCGAATGGTTTGTCTTCATTTATAGAAGGTGTATTTGTTACTCTTCGCAAGGTTCTTTGAAACTTCTTATTTAAATCAAAAATGTAAATATCATAGGTATAGTTAAATGGTTTTATTTCTGCTTTCAAAAATAAAGAGTCATTCTTTCGGTTGGATGCAAATATAATTTTTGAAGAGTTTTCTATAAAACTAGGATTCTTCTCATCAAAAATATCATTGGTTAATTTTTTGTATCCATTCCCTACAATGGTATACAAAAACAAATCTACATTCCCGTTTTGCACCCCGGTAAATACAAACTGAGAACCAAGATGGTTGTAGCTAAAACTTGTTATTTTAGAGATTTTAGGAACTTCAATCTTATTCGTTTTTTTTGATTCTAAATCATAAAAATTGAAATAAACAGCTCCGTTCCTTTCTTCCACATACGCCAATATATTTCCATTTGGGTGCCAATCTAACAAAGGAAATGTTTCATCCATCTCTCGCTCCACTTTAAACCCTCTACGCAATACCTTTGTGTATTTCTTGTTTACAATGTCGTAAATCCACACATAATATTTTCCTAGCTCATTGGTAGAATAAGCAACTTTAGTTCCATCAGGACTAATCTTGTATTGGGTAATTTTTCCTTTCTTTTTCCTAAACTTAATTTGAATCTCCGTTTGCAAAGGTAGCTTTTTTGTTTCTTCCTCTTGTTTATATAATTTCTTATAATACTTTACAAAATCATCATTCAACCCTCTTGTTGTTTTACCTATCACAAATCTAAAACTGGATTCAAAACTTTTGGACACACTCACCAAATAAATAATTTGAGGAATTACCTCTTCGCCATATACTTGTGCTATATAATTCCACATGGCATGACCCGCATTCTTAGCATCTTCATTTGCCAATCTACCGAGCTTATCATATTTATTAGAAAGAATACCGTCTTTCACTTCATTATTAATTTCAGCACTCCATTTGTTAGCTTTAAAGGAGTATAAACCTTTAGAAAACCAATCTGGAATCTGAACGGTAGAAGAACTTTTAACCACCTTTTTCCAATTACCTTTATAAATTAATTTGTTCACTAACACCTCAGTCAATGAAGATCTTACTTGTTGATCAAATGAAGTGTGATCCCCATCAAAATAAACAAACATTTTACTCCCAATAATTGCATTCTTTCCTCCTACATTGGATGAAATCTCATTAGTCAAACCGATATTACTCTGTTTAAAATCAGATTGTCTATTAAATACCAATATATCTAGTTTGGTATCCAGTTCTGTTTCAAAAAACAGTTCAAGCTCATGGAGGTTTTTATGAACAGATTTAGAAACAAATTCTGCATGTTCTTTCCCGTTTCCGTAGAAAAACACCCTGAATCTTTCATAATCATAGTATTGCCAAAAAAAAGTAACCTCTTGCACTCTATTTTTACCAAATTCTTGATGAGAACCCGTATAAAATTGAGATTTACCTTCTGATGAGAACAAAAGAAAACAAACAGAAATAAGCAATATATATCTAAAATATTTATTCATTAGAAGTAAAAATACAAAATTAGGATTTACTTATTCGATTTCATCCAAAGAAGTTGATTTAATTTGTTGAAATAGATTGTTCTTTTCAATTTCTGGAAGGATTTGATTTGCGGAATTTAAAAGCGGATTGTATAGCATTGACTCTTTTTTCACATCCTTTGGTAAAAAACCAATTTTACTATCATAAGATTCTACAATAGTAATTAACACACCTAATATTAATGCCATTTTTAAGACTCCAAAAAAAGCTCCAAGTAATTTATTTACCAACTTAAGGGCTACTAGGTTAATAATTTTCTCAATTACTTTTCCTGCCACAAACACCAATAATAGAATAATTAAAAATGTAACAGTAAAAGAAGCTACTTTCAAATATTCAGAATCCACATATTTAGTAAGATACTCAGCAGTACTATCCGAAAACTTTAATCCTCCATAAACCCCTAGTGCCAAAGCTATGATACTAACCAATTCGAAGACTAATCCTTTACGAAAACCCTTATATCCAAACCAAACAAGAATGGCAACAATAAATAAATCTATAAAATTCATCACGATAAAGATATAATCTTTTTATCAAGAACTTTTATAAATAAGGTATTTTTGTTCTGAATACTTGCTTAAAATTTTTGGTAGCTTTACATTTACACTAACTAAAAGAAAAAACTAATTTCAAACCATGTCTCAATCAAAATTTACAACAATCGGAAGAAAAGTGCTAATGGCATTTTCAGGATTTTTCCTAATGTTCTTTTTACTACAACATCTTACAATAAATATGTTGTCGGTAGTAAGTCCGGATTCATTTAACAGTGTATCGCACTTTATGGGTTACAACCCTCTGGTGCAATTTTTAATGCAGCCAATCTTGATTTTTGCTGTATTCTTTCATTTCATAATGGGAATGTATTTAGAATACAAAAACAACAAGGCAAGATCAATTAAATATGCTTACAACAAGCCAGGACAAAATTCTAACTGGATGTCTAGAAACATGATTTTTTCTGGATTAGTTGTTCTAGCTTTTTTAGGTGTTCACTTTTATGATTTTTGGATTCCAGAAATGGATTTCAAATACATTGCAGGAAACTCTGAAGATCCAACAAGATATTTTGAAGAATTAAATCACAAATTTCAAGATCCAATTAAAGTAGGTTTATATGTATTAGCATTTATCGCTTTAGCACTTCACCTTTTACATGGATTTCAATCTTCATTCCAATCAGTTGGATTTAACAACAATAAATATACTCCTACAATCAAAAAACTAGGAAATATATTCGCAATTGCAGTTCCTGCATTGTTTGCATTTGTTGCAATCTATCATTTTTTAAATCCACTACAACACTAAACCATTTCAATTATGAATACTTTCGATTCAAAAGTTCCTAAAGGTCCTATAAAAGACAAATGGACAACTTATAAGGATAAAATTAATTTGGTAAACCCTGCCAACAAAAGAAAAATAGACATTATAGTAATTGGGACAGGACTTGCTGGGGGATCTGCTGCTGCAACTCTTGCCGAACAAGGATATAATGTAAAAGCATTTTGCTACCAAGATTCTCCAAGAAGAGCGCATTCAATTGCAGCACAAGGAGGAATAAATGCAGCAAAAAACTACCAAGGTGATGGAGATTCTAATTACAGATTATTTTACGATACTGTAAAGGGAGGAGATTACAGATCTAGAGAAGCAAACGTTTATAGACTTGCAGAAGTATCTGGAAACATCATTGACCAATGTGTAGCGCAAGGTGTACCATTTGCAAGAGATTACGGAGGATTGTTAGATAACCGTTCTTTTGGAGGAGTTTTAGTTTCTAGAACTTTTTACGCAAAAGGTCAAACAGGACAACAATTATTATTAGGTGCTTACTCTGCAATGAATAGACAAATTGCTAGAGGAAAGATAGAAATGTATAACAGGCATGAAATGCTTGATGTAGTAAAAGTTGACGGTAAAGCAAGGGGAATTATCGCAAGAAACTTAGTTTCTGGTGAAATAGAAAGACACTCTGCTCATGCAGTAGTTATCGCATCTGGAGGGTACGGAAATGTATATTTCTTATCTACCAATGCAATGGGTAGTAATGCAACAGCTGCATGGAAAGTGCACAAAAAAGGAGCATACTTTGCAAACCCATGTTACACACAAATTCATCCAACTTGTATTCCAAGATCGGGAGACTATCAATCTAAATTAACATTGATGTCTGAATCATTGAGAAATGATGGAAGAATTTGGGTTCCTAAAAAGATGGAAGATGTTTTAGCCATCCGTGAAGGAAAGAAAAAACCAACCGATTTATCGGAAGACGAAAGAGATTACTACTTGGAAAGAAGATACCCTGCCTTTGGGAACTTGGTACCAAGAGATGTTGCTTCTAGAGCAGCAAAAGAAAGATGTGATGCTGGATATGGTGTAAACAAAACGGGAGAAGCTGTTTATTTAGATTTTAAATCTGCTATTGAAAGATACGGAAAAGAGCAAGCGAAAATTCATAACGAAAATAACCCATCAGCAGCAAGAATTTACCAATTAGGTAGAGACATTGTAGAAGCTAAATATGGTAACTTGTTCCAAATGTATGAGAAGATTGTGGATGAAAACCCATATGAAACTCCAATGATGATTTATCCTGCAACTCACTATACAATGGGTGGAATTTGGGTGGATTACAACTTGATGACTACTATTGAAGGTTGTTACGCAATTGGAGAGGCTAACTTCTCTGACCACGGAGCAAATAGATTAGGAGCATCTGCCTTGATGCAAGGATTAGCAGATGGATATTTCGTATTACCTTACACTATTGGTGATTATTTATCTAATGACATTAGAACAGGAACGATTCCAACCGACTCACCAGAATTTGAAGCTGCAGAGAAAGAAGTAACAGAAAGAGTAAATTTCTTTGTGAATAACAAAGGAACTAAGTCTGTAGATTATTTCCACAAGAAATTAGGAAAAGTAATGTGGGATAAAGTAGGAATGGCTAGAAACGCTAAAGGACTTACAGAAGCAATTGCTGAAATTAAAGCGATAAGAGAAGAATTTTGGAAAGATGTATTGGTTCCAGGAACAGCAGATAGCTTAAACCCAGAACTAGAAAAAGCAGGAAGGGTAGCAGATTTCTTAGAATTAGGAGAATTGTTTGCAAAAGATGCTTTGGCTAGAGAAGAATCATGCGGAGGACACTTTAGAGAAGAATCTGTAGAACTTGATGGAGAACAAAAAGGAGAAGCAAAACGTAACGACAAAGATTACGCTTATGTAGCTGCTTGGGAATACACAGGAGAACCTGCAGATGCAATTCTTCACAAGGAAGAGTTAGAGTTCCACGATATCGAACTAAAACAAAGATCTTATAAATAAAAGTTAAATATAGTTGGTAGTTCTTTAACAAACTGCCAATTACTAAGGATTAAACTATGAATTTAACATTAAAAATATGGCGTCAGAAAGATGCTAAGTCAAAAGGTAAAATGGTAACATATAATGTTACTGAAATCTCTGAGCATATGTCGTTTCTTGAAATGCTTGATGTTTTGAACGAACAACTTGTAAACTCAGGAGATGAGCCAGTAGCTTTTGATCACGATTGTAGAGAGGGAATTTGTGGAATGTGTTCACTACACATTAATGGAGAAGCACACGGACCAGATAGAGCGGTAACTACTTGTCAATTGCACATGAGAATGTTTAAAGATGGAGAAACTATCCATATAGAACCATTTAGAGCAAACGCATTTCCAGTAGTAAAAGATTTAGTTGTAGACAGGTCTGCATTGGATAGAATTCAGCATGCAGGTGGATATATTTCTGTAAATACTTCAGGAAATACACAAGATGCAAATGCATTACCAATTCCAAAAGCTGATGCAGATTTAGCAATGGATGCTGCAACTTGTATTGGTTGTGGAGCTTGTGTAGCAACTTGTAAGAACGCTTCGGCAATGTTATTTGTTTCTGCTAAAGTATCTCAATACGCTTTACTACCACAAGGAAAAATAGAAGCAAAAGACAGAGTACTTAATATGGTGAACCAAATGGATGCGGAAGGATTTGGAAGTTGTACAAATACTGGAGCTTGTGAAGTTGAATGTCCTAAGGGAATTTCGATAGAAAACATAGCTAGAATGAACAGAGAATTGCTTAAAGCAACAGTTTAAATAAACTTTTGGAACAGACTTTGTTAAGAAAGTAGTGTGCGAATACTTGTTTTATAGGAATTAATTATTTTTATTTGCACAGTCTAAACATTAAAAATTAAAATAAAATGGCAGAAATACAAGATAAAGTAGTAGAGATTATAGTTGACAAATTAGGTGTAGACGCATCTGAAGTAACTTTAGAATCAAACTTTACAAACGATTTAGGAGCAGATTCATTGGATACTGTAGAACTAATCATGGAATTTGAAAAAGAATTCAACATTGCAATTCCAGACGATCAAGCAGAAAAAATTGCTACAGTTGGAGACGCAGTAACATTTATTAATGACGCTAAATAAATATTAGCTACTCATGGAATTAAAGAGAGTTGTAATAACTGGTATCGGAGCACTAACCCCTATAGGGAATAGTGCTACCGATTATTTTGAATCACTTAAAAAAGGTGTTTCAGGATCAGCACCTATAACAAAATTTGATGCTACCAAATTCAAAACACAATTTGCTTGTGAGATCAAAGACTTTAATGTTGAAGATCATCTTAACAGAAAAGACGCAAGAAAATTAGATATATTTTCTCAGTATGCTGTAGTAACAGCAGAAGAAGCTGTTTTAGATTCAGGAATGAATTTAGAGGAAGTGGATACTGATAGAATTGGTGTAATTTGGGGAGCAGGAATTGGTGGATTAAAAACATTGCAAGATGAGTGTGAAAACTTTTTTGCTGGAGATGGTACTCCTAAATTTAACCCTTTCTTTATACCAAAAATGATCGCAGATATTGCTGCAGGTCACATTTCAATTAAATATGGATTTATGGGGCCAAACTTTGCTACGGTATCGGCTTGTGCTTCCTCTACAAACGCTTTAATTGATGCTTTTAATTACATTAGATTAGGAAAAGCTAACGCAATACTTGCGGGTGGATCTGAAGCTGCTGTAACTGAAACAGGAATTGGAGGATTTAACGCAATGCACGCGTTATCTCAAGATAATGACACTCCAAAAACAGCCTCAAGACCTTTTGACAAAAACAGAAATGGATTTGTACTTGGTGAAGGAGCTGGAGCAATGATGCTCGAAGAATACGAACATGCAATTGCTCGTGGTGCAAAAATATATGCCGAAGTTGTCGGTGGAGGTGCATCTGGTGATGCTCATCACATTACAGCCCCACATCCAGAAGGATTAGGAGCACGTAATGCAATGAACGAAGCATTGAGAGAAGCTAACATTGAACCTTCTGCTATTGATTATATTAATGTTCATGGTACATCAACACCTCTAGGTGATATTGCTGAATCTAAAGCAATACAACAAGTATTTGGTGAACATGCTTACGACTTGAACATTAGTTCAACAAAATCTATGACTGGTCACTTATTAGGTGCAGCTGGTGTAATTGAAGCACTTGCTTGTGTCTTAGCAGTTACCGAAGATATTGTTCCTCCAACAATCAACCACACTGAAGTTGATCCTGAATTGGATGAAAAATTGAACTTTACTTTCAATACGGCTCAAAAAAGAACTGTGAACTATGCGCTTTCCAATACTTTTGGATTTGGTGGACACAATGCTACCTTGATTATAAAAAAGTACGTTAAGTAAATTACCTATTAACAATGTTGCGTTAATAGTTCTTGGATAAAACACTTATTTTCAAAACCTAATTCGAGTAATTTCGTACTTACTATAAATTATTAAGTATGATTAATAAGCGTGTATACCACCTTTTTATCTTTATATTAAGTATTGTTTGTTCTAGCTCTTTACTAAGCCAGACTAATATTCAAACTAATAATGTTCCAAGCAGCCTAGTTTCTTGTGGTAAATCCGATACCGTAACCCTTCGAATACTAACAGTTCCCACTGTAAATAACATTAGGCTAAGAGCTAATTTAAACGGAAGTTTTCAATTTTCAGACTTAATTCCTGATCCAAATATATCTATCATAGATACATCTGATCTAAATCTACCTTATTTTCAATTTTCTACTATTTCTGCAGCATCAGTGGTAGAAATAAAATTTTTAATAAAAGCAAACTGCAACTCTAACTCTAAATCAATAAGCTTCAATCTATATGATGGGGCTAACAATTCAATAAGTTCCACAACCACATCATCTCTAATTAACGTGGATGAACCAAATATCATTCTTTCTGGAATTGAAAATACAAATTCAGGAAATCAAACCGGTATTAACTTGTCACAATTAGTTGTTGGAGACAAATACAGAAGAGCATTTAAAATAGATTATTCGTCATTAGTTGGTGAATTAGATTCCATTACGGTTCTTGTAGAAAAGTCATTTCATGATATTACATGGAACTCAAATAACTCAGTTGCAATAACTCCTTCTGGAGATAGTGCCTATTATACTTTTAAAACTGCAGATTTTGGAGGTTCAAGCTTAAGCCCCACGAACAATTCTTTTATATTTTACGATTCCGTAACCGTAAATTCTTGCTTATCCGGAAGCCAATCTATCAATTCACAAATATCTGCGACATGGGGATGTGAAAATATCTATTGTCAAAACAGTGATATTGTAGCTTTGGGTAATCTATCTATTGCTAATCCATTATTAAGCTATGTTACTAGGTCTTCGGACTTAGATGTCCTTTGTAAAGAAACAAGTACCTATTCATTCACAGTAAAAAATACGCAAACTTCCTCAGGTAATTCTTCCGATTTTGCATATAATTTAGTTATCCAATTGCCATTCGTTAACAATGCCAGTAATGTATATAATCCAGCCAATTTTCCTGGTACATTTACTTATGACTCTGTAAAAATTAATGGTATATCTGTACCTTTTACAGCCGGATTGAACAGCCATTATCCCATAGTTAGTCCACTTACATCAGCTAATTATAACGGTGGTGGATTGACAGATGCAGACAATGACGGATTTATTGACGATTTACAATCTGACTCTTCCATTAAAGTAGAAGTTTTTTACAGATATGAAGGCCCTACTGGCCCTTGCCGAACTACAACAGGTAGAAATCCCTTTTATTATTATGCCCACAAAGGACTGTATATTGACTATGACAATATGTGCGGAGTTCCTTCTACACAATTTCGAACACAAGCGTATTACCAGTTTTTAGATTTTGCTTTTGTTTCAAAATCATCTAGCTCGATTGCAAATAACGGATCTCCATTTTATGTAGGATTCAGTGAATGGGCGCAATTTAGTGGATTTGATTTCTCAAAAGTTCGTTTAGAAAAACGATTTATTGTACCAAAGGGAGTTTCTGTCTCCTCCCCTGTTAATATCATTTGGAATGGTGTATCAAACAATGGATCTGTAAACTATGCTATTAACACTAAGCCAGGAGTAACACATGACACCATAAGTGTAACCACAGATGCAATGCGAGGAGCCTATAACTCCAATGATAACTTCACGCTAGATTTCATTAATGACTGTTCTTTAAATTTAGATACCTGCTCAGATATAATAATAGACATAGAATCCTATGTTCATATAGATAACGGAAATCCTGCAGCTCCATGTTACAGCTGGCCCATTTCATGTGGATCGGTTTCAATCTTGAAGAACTGTGATGCCACACATACAGGCTATAACATAGATTCTGTTTCATTGAGAAGGGCAACTTTTGGTTGGACAGATTCAAATCAATTAGTCAAAATTAAACCTACAGATGCGGGAGTAAACTTACAAAAAGTTCATCCTTACGACTCCATAAGATTAGATGCTTATATATTTACAAAAGATACAGCTTTAGACAGTTTGTTTTTTGATTTAAACTATACACATATTGCTAGTACTACTGATCCTTTAGTAGAATTGCCAGGTGCCCACAAAGTTACAATCAAACATGGAATCACTGGAAATTCTTATGAATTTCATACAATTAAAGTAACTAAGAATACAATTAGTTCAACAGAAAAAACCTTCGTTTTAAATTTATCTGGATTACTTGACAGTATGCGTATAGCAACAGGAGATCCAACTTTTAAATTTGGTGGAAACACAGGTAGTTCAACATATAGGACTGATAGTATATATATTGAATATTATTGTTACGCCAACGTATATGCAGACTATTCTATTAACAGTAATATGGTTTCGTACGAAGACCCATCAACCAAATCGGCTATTCCTAGTTGTATATTTAGAGGAAAATCAATTGAAATTGATCATGAACAAGATAACGGAACTACGCGATTTGCATATAACGATTTTGAATCTTGCTCAAAACATTTTTATTTCAGTTTGGGAGTTGCTTATAGAGATGCTGGATCTACACACAACCCCTCTACTCCAATACAACCAAAATTTGACCCATTAGAATACAAACCTTTTACTGTGGTAGATTCTATTTACGTCTCTTGGGATGAAAATGTATATTTTTTAGATACTAATGAAGATTTTTACCACACTAGATATTATTACGGATTTAATGCCAATTCATTAAATCAAAACACTCTATTATTAGACAAAAGCTTAATTCGTTATATCTCGAGTAATGAAATAGTAATTTACACCTCTACATTACCAAAACGATATGGAAAAGGTGTAAGGGATCATTTACAGGTTAGTATACCTTTTAGAAACTCATGCGGAAGGGATTTGAGCTCTACTTCAACAACTCATCCTGATGGTAACCAAAGATTTACTTACAAAATTTACAGAAAGCTATATCCCCAAGGAATTGGAGGTGCTAAATCAGCAGATATTAACGGACAAGCTTCTGGAAGTAGTGCTGTAGGGGCGTTACCTACTTTATCAATTTCTACCACAGTTCCTAGCGCAGATGCAATTGTTGATACTTTAGAATGGCAATTCAATGTTTTAAATAACGACAATTCGGAAATGACTCCATACACTTGGATTGATTTTAAATCTGTAAGTGGAGGAATTACTCCTGTTCTATTATCAGATGGAACTAAGAACTATCCTTTAATTTCATACTCAGGAGGATTGTGGGCCAAGATTGATACCTTACAACCAAATCAAAATAAAACGTTTATTTTAAAAGGTACTTTCACTTCCTGTACAGATGATAGTTTAACAATTAGAACAGGGTATAACTGTGCTCTTTACCCAATGAACCCTGATGATGGATATCCTACAACAGGCTACGTTTGTAATAATAACGTAGAAAATGCATTGGTTTATTTAGTAAACAAAGAACCTTTAATTCAAAACTTAATTGTTTCACAACCTAGTACAACTGTGGATTTATGCGATACTTTAGATTATGTACTTAGAATTCAAAACTCAGGAGAAGGAGTACTAAGAAATCTGAAACAGTTTATGACATTGCCCCCATCTACGTTACTGGTTGTTCCCGGAACATCTGAAGTGGAATGGCCAATAGGAAATGGAACTTGGGTCACAATACCAAATCCTAATCTAATTTCTGGAACTTACGAATGGGATTTATCTTCTATAAATGGAGGTATTTTACCTTCTGCTAATTCAACATTGGATAGTAATAAAATTAATTTAAGATTTAGAATAGAAACAGGTTGCCCATTTACTTCTGGCGATCAATTATCATTTGCTGCTAGTGGAGAAAAGCTTTGTGGGGCAATAATAAACTCTTTAAATTCTGCGAGTGACCCTATAATCATTAATGGACTTCCAGCTTCACCAAATACAGTTTTACATGTTGATATTGAAAAAGACACATTAAATGTGTGTAAAACTCCATCAATTGGGACTGCATTTCTAAAAAACATTGTAGGAAACTCTACTAATGGAGGAGAAAGAATAATACTTAGTATAAGTGATACTTCTATTAATCTAACAGGACCTATTTTCAATGTAATGCATGGAAACTACTTAACCTCACTAGTTCCTCATGATACGGTAATATCTAATCAAAGACTATTAGAATGGGATTTAGTTCCTGGTATGCCTACTGGAGATAGTTTAAGTTTTGATTTTAGTTTATCTACCATTGCGCAAGAATTAACTCAGTGTAAAAATATATTAATTAAATTTCAAGCAGTAGAAAAACACAATATTTACTGCCCAAGTACCAGTTCTCTTTGCGTGGTAAACTATCCAATAAGTGAAGATTTTGATTCTATTTTGGTAACAAAAGGAGAGCTTTACACTAGTTTCCTTGAAGTAGAAAACAAGGAATGTGAAGATTCACTAATTGTAAATTTTAGTATTTCTAACTCTGGTGCAGATGTAGACTCTAATACAACATCTATAACTTTTGTAATTGATGTAAATGGAAATGGTATTGTTGATGCCAATGATTCTGTATTATCGAATCAAATATATTTCATTAAGGACAGCATCAACATGGGAGATTCGCTTTCTTTTAGTACCAAGCTGTACACTCCATTTGATGGTTGTAATATTATTGCATATTTAGACTCTAACAACTGTTCATGTAGTGAAAATGAGGTCTTGACTCAAATTAAGATGAATACAATTACAGATTCATTAGTTATTTGTGCCTTATCGAGCGACTCGGTTCCAGTTTGCGACTCTTCCCAGTTTTCTTCATCAAGAACCTATACTTGGTCTGGAATATCCGCTAATGCTCTACCTAGCTATTTATCCGCAACCAATGTTTTAAAGCCACTATTTTCAGCTCCAGCAGTTAGTGTATTGTCAACATATAGCTACCAAGTAGAAATAGATAATGGATCATGCACATGGTTTGACACTCTTATAATTATAGCAAATCCATTACCAGAATCATTTACCACCACGGATACAATAGTATGTGAAGGAAGCAGTTATCAAATTCAGCCCGATATTAGTCAGGCAGGAGTAAATTATAGCGTATGGACTATGATGATTGGAGGAACAGAATTAGGAAATGCACCATATTCCACTTCTATAAGTTCTAACTCTTCTTTCTATTTAGAAGCTACAAATTCAATAACTGGTTGTAATCTATTTCCCAGAGTTCCGATTAATCTATTTCTTGACACCATTTTACCAGTTATTCAATGTAAAAATGACACAATCTATTTGAATACTTTAGGATTTGCTTCCGTAGATACATCAAATTTAGTGAGTTCATTTTATGACAACTGTACGGTAGATAGTGTTTATTTAAAAGTGAATGGTTTCAATTGTATTGATACTGGCGAAAATTTAGTAACTATCTACATTAGAGACAATAACAATAATTCCGATTCTTGTATCGCTACTGTTACTGTTTTGGATACGATTAATCCTACTGTAGTTTG
>CAXIAX010000042.1:0-21105 GCA_964021785.1 uncultured Flavobacteriales bacterium | reverse complement strand
AAAACTGTAACAATAGGATATACAAAACCGTGTCCGAAACCTACGGTTACAATTTTGAACCCAAGTAATGGAGCTAAACCAACAGATCAGTACATAACGATTAATGGAACAACAACTAATGTAACGAGTCAGTCTCAGTTGAAATTGACACTGAATGGGACAGCAATTCCATTTACATTTAATGCAAGTAATAATACATTTACAACAACCTACGATTTATCAGAAGGAAACAATGTAATTGTAGCAACAGTAACCAATGACTGTGGAACTCAAACGAAAACTGTAACAATAGGATATACAAAACCGTGTCCGAAACCTACGGTTACAATTTCTTCTCCTCTAAACGGAAGTGTGACAACTACAGGGATAGTAACAATAAGAGGAAGTGTAACAAATGTATCGAGCAGCAATGAAATTTCAGTTGTGATTAATAATACTAAGGTTAATCATACTTATAATTCAAGTACAAAGCAGTTTGAAGTGGTTAGAGATTTTGTAAATACCTCTAATGTGATAGTGGTTACAGTAACAAATAGTTGTGGATCTGTATCTAAGACGATCAATGTATCTTATATTCCTCCTTGTCCTAAACCAACAGTTACTATAGCAAGTCCTATCAATGGAGCAACAATAACCGGAAATAGTGTTACAATAACTGGTGTGGCTAAGGATATATCATCACAGGTACATCTTCAAGTTAGATTGAATGGAGTTGCTCAAACGGTATCTTATAATTCATCTAATGGGGCTTATTCTGCTGTATTAACTTTGAAAGAAGGAGTAAATACAATTTATGCAGGAGTTGCTACAGCTTGTGGAAATAATGCCAAGACAATTACGGTTACATCAGTATGGATAAAGCCAATCATAAATATTTATTACCCATTGGCAGATACTTCAACAACTTCGGAAAGTGTGTTGAAATTAAATGGAGAGGTTCAGAAGATCTCATCTCAAGCCCAATTGACAATTAATGTAAACGGAAGTTTTATTAATGACTTTACTTTTAGTAAAATAGCAAATGAAAAATATGCATTCAATAGTTTACTTAACTTGAAGCAAGGTGCAAATGTGATTACAGTTACGGCAGTGCATCCTTCGGGAACGATAGTTAAGAAAATTAAAGTAGTGAATGTGGTAAATAAATTTGTGAGTCCAGAGGGGAAAGGGAATATTGAAATAGAAAGAGGTAGTTCTACTCCAATGAAGAGATAAGACAATGAAGGAAAAGATGTTAAAAAAAAGCAGTGATATAATCACTGCTTTTTTTATTTAAACCAATTCTTTTTGTTTATCATATAAATGGAAATTAGGGAAAGAAGTACGGTTGCTCCTAAAAAAATATAAAAGCCATTTTCAGATTTTGTACCAGGTAAATAATCGAAATTCATTCCGTAGATACCCGCCAGAAATGTCAAAGGAATAAAGATAACAGAGAAAATAGTAAGTGTTTTCATTACTTGGTTTAATCTGTTGTTTTGTAAATTGAAAATTAAATTCAATTTACTTTCTAGTTGAGATAAATCAAAGTCAATGTCATCTATCAAATAATGTGCTTGTTCTTTTGCTTCAATAAAATATCTTGTTTCAAAGTTTTCTAATTCTATATTCTCTAGTTTGAAAATTGCATCTCTTAGAGAAGTTATAGCCTTTTTAAGAATAAATAATTGTTCTTTCAATGATTCTATATTCAAGACATAACTTTGGCCAGGATTTTCATCATTTAGGTCAACTATTTTTTCTGTTTCGGCATGTATTTCTGTAAACACATTTGTGTAGTTATCTATAATTGCATCCAATAGTAAATACAATAAGTAATTGCAAGATTTTTTACGCACGTATCCTTTATTCTCTCTTAGTCTAAAACGAATTTGCTCAAAGTAATCGCCCTTTCTTTCTTGAATACTCCATACGTAATCATCCCCTACAATAAACATCATTTGTTCTGTGGTGATTACTTTTTGTTTCAGGTGAATAGTATTAATTGCTAAAAAAATAGAATCGTCAAGTTCTATAGTTTTATTTCTGTGCTTATTTTCTTTAATAAGTAACCTTAAGAAATCATCTAGTGAGTTTTGAGAAATAACTACATTAAAATCCTCTTGAAAATTTATTCCGTAGGTATTTATCCAAGTCTTATTATTGTCGTTTTTTACTAGTAATTCACTAATGTTAGAAGGGATACTCTCTTTAATTGTATCCAAAGAGTAAATAATAGAAGATGTGTTTTTTAAAAAATTACTCATAATTATTGATTTTATTTCTTATCATTTTTCATGATCTCAACTACATTTCTTGGGAATGGAATCTCTATTCCTTTTTCTTGAAACTCTCTTTTTACACTGTCCAAAATATCGCAATATAGAATGAAAGAATCGTCAAAATTTCTTGTCCAAACATAGGCGCGTAAAGTAATGTAATAATCTCCCCAGTTTACCATCCTTATTACAACTTGGTCGGTCTTTTTTTCAATGTCTTCTGGCGATCTATTGTCAATATAAAGTGGGTGATTCCTCACGTTATTTCTAATGATACCTTTAGCTAAGTTTACATCTGCATCATAGCCAATATTGAACTCTATTTGTTTTCTTATTTTTTCATCCGTAATACTGCTATTCACAATAGTTTCGTCACTTATGATGCTGTTTGGAACAATAACTCTTCGGAACTCAAAATCTTTTATTACCGTATGACGTAATGTGATTTCTTCCACAGTTCCTTTTCTTTGTCCTGCAATTTCTATTATATCTCCCACTCTAAATGGTTTGAAAATTAGAATAAATAATCCGCTTACAATATTAGAAAAAGCCTTTTGCGAAGCAAAACCAATTACAGCAGCCAATATTCCGGCAGCTCCAAATAGGGTTTTTCCCATTGTGTTTAAATACGGAATTTTATGAATGATATATATCGTACCAATTGTATAGAGGATAAAGCTAATGGAGTTTTTAATAAAGACAAAAGATGTTTCTCTAGCTCCTAGTTCGGCAGCATTTTTCTTTATTACAGTATTCAATAGTTTTCTTATCAAAAAAGAAACTATAAATACAACTCCGTAAGTAATAAATATTAAAATGAGGTACTTTAAGTTTTGATTGGTAAACATAGTTTATTTTAATTGAGCTGCAATATAAGCTGTGGTCCAAGCAGCCTGAAAGTTGTATCCGCCAGTAATTCCATCTATATCCATGACTTCTCCGGCAAAGTATAAATTTGGTACAGACTTGCTTTGCATAGATCCAAAATCGATAGATTCTAAGCTGACTCCTCCACAAGTTACAAATTCTTCTTTAAAGGTAGTTTTTCCAGTCACAGAATAAATGTCATTCGTCAAAGAGTTAGTTAATTTATTTAAATCTTTTTTACCTAAATCTCCCCATTTTTTAGCAACATTTATTTCATTTTTTTCTAGAAGAAAAAACCATAATCGTTCTGGTAAAGCATAAGCTCTAAAGTTTTGTAATAATTTATTAGGTTGTTTGCTACCAAGCTCTTTCAGGTAATTAAAAACCTCTTCGTAGCTTTGGATGTTAACCCAATTTACTTGAAGGTTAAATTCATAATTATTGTTGGCTAGGATACGAGCTCCAAAAGCCGATAGTTTTAATATCGAAGGGCCACTCATACCCCAATGTGTTATCAATAAGGGACCGTCAGATTTAAGTTTAGTTCCTTGTATAGAAGTTTTTGTTTCTTTTACCACAATACCCATTAGTTTGGTAATGTCTTCGTTGGGCATGTTGAAAGTGAAAAGGGAAGGTACAGGGTCTTCTATTTTGTGTCCTAATTTTTCAAGCCATTCTAATCCACTTCTTTTTGGGGAGCCACCTGTTGCTATGATTAGTTTGTCATACTGATATACTAATTCATTTCCTTTGAATTTTATTTCAAATACATTGTCTTTTTTTTCAATAGAATTTACTCCTTTTCCAATTTCTATATTTACTCCTAATTCTGATGCTTCCTTAGTGAAACAATCAATAATAGTTTGTGAATCTTGCGAAACGGGAAATACACAATTGTCTTCCTGAATGGTGAGAGCGACATCTCTATCTTCAAACCATTTCATGGTATCTTTTGTGTAAAATTCTCTAAAAGCTTTCTTTAATTTTTTTTCTCCTCTAGGGTAAGCCTTAGATAGTTCGCTAATGGAGGTGCAACCATTTGTAACATTACATCTTCCTCCTCCAGAAACTTTTACTTTGGATAATAGTTTTTGAGATTTTTCAAGAATTGTGACTTCGCTTTCGGGAAAGTTTTTCTTTGCATTTATAGCAGAAAAAAAACCTGCTGCACCACCACCAATTATTCCAATTCTCATCTTTTATTACTCTTGAAAAACAATTTATTCCAATTGCATTACAAGGTATAATTATACCTTGTATCAATTGGATTCAGTATAAAAGTAAGGAAAAGAATTTACCTAGTTATGGTAACATGTCCATATTTTGTAAAACTTTCCGTTTCAAATTCTTCTTTTCCACTAATTTGATAAATGTATACTCCAACTGGAGCAGGTTTACCATCTATAGTTCCGTCCCATTCAAAGTTAGGGTCTTCAGAAAAGAACATTATTTCACCCCATCTATTAAATATTCGGATGGAATATTTAGTTATAGATTCATTATTGAAAATAACTCTGAAAGTCTCATTTAGCCCGTCATTATTTGGAGTAAATGAATTAGGTATCCATATGCTCAAAGGGTTTTTAATTGTAACAATTTGTGTTATTTGATCTATACATCCTCCATCATTAGTAACGGTTAATGTTACTGGATACTGACCTCCGTCTGTATTAGGAAATTCATAGCTATCGTCCTTTAATATAGAGAAATCTAATCCTGCAAAGTCCCACACATAGATAGTACCACCTGAAGAGGTATTGCTGAAATTTATATTGGTCTCAGGTACTATTGGTTCAAAAGGAGTATAGTTGAAGCTCGCAACAGGAGAAGGGAATGCACAAACTGCATCAGTTATGGTAGAGTCTACTCTACATCCTAGAGAATTTACCAAAGTAACTTTTAAATCAAAGCAACTTACTGCATTGTAAGTGTGGTTGGTACTTCCCTGGGCATTAGATAATCCTCCATCTCCAAATTCCCAATATATACTGTCAAACAAAGTCATATCGGAGTTGTTTGTAAATGTAACTAGTTCAGGAATACAAACCGTATCTTTACTGATGTCTATATCAATGGTATTTATTATTTCAGTATGTGTTATTGAGACAGTGTCAGGATATGTAGGGCATCCTTCTACAGTTTCGTTTAAGATATAATTAAACGTGGTAAATTCATTTACCGTAGTGTTTGCATTATAAGTGTTATTATTTGAAATTACAGAGTTCCCTGAGGCAGAAGTGTTGTAGTAACTCCAGTTAAGAGAATCATTGTTTGGAGATGGAATTGGAGCCAATTGGTAATCCAGTCTACAGGTAGTAAAATCCATTCCTGCATTTGATTTTAGTTTGTTCTTTACAAATAAATCTACAGTAGTATCATGCTCACAACCATAGTTGTCATAAATTTTATAGTTGTATGAATGCCATCCGCTAGTAAGTGGACTAGTTAATACGCCAGTATCACCAGGTGTAGCAATGATGTTAGAAGTACTTGTCCAAATACTTGAATCTCTTGTTCCTATAATAGGAGAAATAACTGTAGGAGGTCTAATTAACGTATCAAAATTAAGTCCCCAGAAAAAAATGTAACCATCATCTACTCCTGCTTTATCTTGAATAGAAATCGTCCAGTTTCCGTTTAATGGACAACCATTAAGTCTAGTACTTAAGTTATGAAAAGGAGAGTAAGTTCCTGCGGGTAAATAATTCACATTTGTATAAGTTGTACCTAATACATCTGTGTAAGTTTGTTGGTAGTTAGTTGATTCTGAAATCATTGTTCCGTAAGTTGGACTAAAATCTGTAAACTCATAAGTGTATCCTACTCCTGGTGAAGATACAACTCCAAAGGCTTGATCTACAGGTTCTCCTAAAAAAGTTCCTCCTCCGCCAGGATGCTCTTTTAGTGTTGCGAATTGTCCGTTAGGGCAAGTTATTTTTATTTCAAGATCACCTAAGAAAGAATGTTCCATATTTACATATATTCCTTTCAAATAACCGCTTCCATAAGTTGCTGTGTTACTAAATATAGAAACAGGGATTGTACTTGTATAAGGAGGTTGTGAACTTCCGTCTGGTAAGAAAGTAACTCCGGATACATTAAGGGTAGGAGGTATGTATGGAGTAAATAATCCGCTATCAGATAGTGTTATAAGTGCAGTGTCTCCAAAACAAATCGTGTCATTTGGGAAGTAAGTTATGTTTTTGAAATTAGGTTTTGTAGATACAACAACTCTTGGTCCAGTTAATATTTGTTCGCACCCAATAGTATCTGTAACTATTACGCTTAAATCAAAAACTCCAGGAGTATCAAAAATTCTTGTTGCATTTTGTCCAGGAATTGTAAATCCATCACCTGTTTTCCAAGTGAAAGTAGAAGTAGCGTTGGATTGGTTGTAGTAAGTTCCGGAGTTAGTGTAATTTGCGCTTCCAAACATATCTACTGGTGTTCCAATACAAATCTTTATTTCATTAGATGTATCTACTAACGGGAATGTGCTATCTATTATGGCAGTAAATGGTTGACAGGCAAATGTACATGATATATTTGCTGCCCATCCATTTTGATTGTTTGAAGAGTTAGATATGAATCTAAAAGTTAAACATCCGTTTGTTGATTTAAAGGTAACTCCATTTAATGTTCCATTACCACTGTAGATCCCAATTAATGGAGATGCTATTGTAGCTCCATCATAAACGTATAATAAATCATTGTTTAGTTCCGTTTGAAACGAAGTGAAATTTACAGAAACTACACTCCCTGCTGTATTGCTACAGAATGTTTTTGTTAGATTTAGGTTGCTTGCATACAAACCTAGTCCACCGTTATCATAAAAAATACCACTACATGTGGTGTCATTCCCATTGGCCATATTATAGGTTTGGGAGAATAAATTACTCATTAAAAATAATGAGAAAGTTAAGGTAAGTAAAATTAACTTTTTCATTGTTTTTGTTGTTTTGTTAATGATTGGTATGAATTGATTCTTAATGTATAATTGGTATTACCTAACAAGTAAATATTCGTTTTGTAAAAGTCCCTTTGTACTTTTAGTTTTAAAATATTGAATGTTCCATTGTTTACAGTTTCTATTAATTCTTTTGCACTTAAAACGGTGGTAGATCCATCTGTATTTTGAATTTCAACAGAATTTAAAACTTCATACCCTTGTTTTTTGCCATTTGTAACTTCCGTTTCGGCAATAGCGTAAGAGTTAAAAACAAGATTGTTGAAATATTTTTGTTGTTGAGCATCTTCTAAAATAAAAGTTGTTCGTTCTGCAGAATATACTTCCAATAGTTTGTCTTCTAGTGAGCTTTGGGAAATTCCAATAAAGCTCAATGAAATTAGAAAGAGCGTAAAAACTGTTTTTTTCATGTGAATGAGGGTAATTAATATTTAACTAAATTAAGAAAAAATGATAAGAAAATAACAATTTAGTTGCTAACGTTCGTTATTGTCCCTTTGTAAACTTCTTTTACTCCAAGTTCATTTGTCAAAGTTACAACCCATACATAGGAGCCAAATGTACAAGTAGATCCATCTTTCATTTTACCATCCCAAGGTTTGTCCAGTGATGTGGTTGCGTACAGGAGTTGTCCGTTTCTAGCATAAATTGATAATTCAAAAGGTAAATTAAGTTCTTGTAATTCTACAGGTATGAAAACATCATTTACGTTATCTCTTTTTCCAGGAGAGAATCCATAGTCGGTTCTCAAGTTGTAATAACCTTTCACGTTTATGTTTCTTTCAAACGAAGCAGAACATCCATTTATTGCCGTTACAGTGAAGTTACAAACATATTGTCCAGCCTTTTTGTAGGTATGGCTCGCATTATTTTCATTGCTTGTAGTTCCATCTCCAAAATTCCAACTTACTTTATTCGATAAGTCGTCCATTTTAAATTCTAATTTATTGATTAAAGATGTTTGATCCAGTTCAATTTTTATATTGTCAGAAGGAGAATCTAAAACGGTAAATGTCTTTTTCTTCTCATCTATTATTAGTCCATCCTTCTTTATTAATAAACTAGCAGAATTTTCTCCAGTTTGAGTGGCTTTTAATGAAACAAATGATTCTTTTGATACTTCTTCATTATTTACTTTCCATAAGTAGTCAAATCCTTCTATTGGGTTGTCTACCAATAAATTGATGTTATTCCCTGCACAAATATTATTCTCTATGAAGAAAGAAGCTATTGGTGCTTTTTCTTCCTGTAAGTTGGGTTCGTTAGTGGTTGAATTGGCTCTGTTGTTATTAACTAGAGGAGAGTTGTTATTCTCAAAGTCCTCCTCAATTAGTGCAAGAGGTTGGTCTTGTTCATTAATAGTTTCTTCCGATAAGGTAGAGGTTATGTTGTTTTTTCCTTGTTCTTTCTTAATTTTTAATGTTCTGTTTTTGTCAGTACTTTTTGTTTTTTCTTCCTGATGATTCTCTTCTTTTTCAACAATAGAAATAGAGCTTTGTTCATTGTTGTTTTCTGTCACAACAGTTTGTTTTTCTTTTATTGGAGATTCAATGGATTGAGTAATGTTTTTCTCACTAGGGTTTAAATCTAAATTGAATAGTGCAACCGAAGCTAGGATAGCTATCAGTGCAGCTCCTCCAATAAACCAATTTGATTTATAAAAAGGAGTAGAGGTTTGTGCTTTTTCAAATTTCTCCCAAGCTCCAGCTTCATAAGGGACCTCATGATTCTCGAGAGAGTTTTTGATTAGTTGTTCGAAATTATTTTTCATCTTAATTATTGATTCACGCAAGGTGAAATTTTTGTTCTAATATGTGTTTAACTTTTGCTTTTGCCTTGGCATAATTGGATTTTGAAGTCCCTATATTAATGTCAAGAATTTCTGCTACCTCTTGGTGAGTGTGATTTTCTATGGCGTATAAGTTAAATACCATTTTATAAGCAGGAGATAATTGTTCCATGGCTTCAAGAATATCGTTTGGTTTAATTTTACTATAAACACTGTCGTTTTCTTCTAAATCATTGTAATAACTTTCTTCGTCTGCTATATTTCCATCTTCCTCTAGGTTATATTTATTCTTCTGTTTTCGGTAATGATCTATGGCTGTGTTTACAAATATTCTTCTCACCCAACCTTCTATAGAACCAGTAACCTCATATTTTTGTAAATTATCAAATACTTTCATAAAGGCATCTTGCAATATATCTTGAGCTTCATCTCTGTCTCTTGCATACCTCGAACAAACGGCCATCATTTTTCCATAGAAATGTTTAAAAAAGAGTTCTTGCCCTTCTTTTTCCTTTCTAATACATTGATTAATGACTTCATTTAGTTCTTCTTTCGTCAAAGTAGTTTCAATTTTCGTTTATAAAACGTGAGGTTTAGTAATGGGTTGCTTATTTATTTTTTTAATTTTTTGTTAATGAATTTTAAAGAAAAATCAAGAAATAAGTTTACAAGTAAATATCTAAATAATATAGGTATTTTTTTGTAAATTTGATAAATAATTTATTAATCATTTAACTCAATAAAACAGTATGAAAGTAACAGTTGTAGGAGCTGGAGCAGTAGGTGCCAGTTGTGCAGAATATATAGCGATTAAGAATTTCGCTTCGGAAGTAGTATTATTAGATATCAAAGAAGGATATGCAGAAGGAAAAGCAATGGACCTTATGCAAACGGCTTCTCTTAATGGATTTGATACGAAAATAACAGGAAGTACAAGTGATTATACTAAAACTGCTGGAAGTGATATTTGTGTAATAACTTCAGGAATTCCTAGAAAACCAGGAATGACAAGAGAAGAATTAATTGGAATTAATGCAGGGATTGTAAAAACAGTTTCTTCATCATTAGTGGAGCATTCTCCAAATACAATTATTATTGTAGTGTCTAATCCAATGGATACAATGACTTATTTAGTACACCAATCTACTAATCTTCCAAAACACAAAATTATTGGAATGGGTGGAGCGTTAGATTCTGCTAGATTCAAATATAGATTAGCTGAAGCTTTGGAATGTCCAATTTCTGATGTTGATGGTATGGTAATAGGAGGTCACTCTGATAAAGGAATGGTTCCTTTGATTAATAAAGCAACAAGAAACGGAGTTCCAGTTTCTGAGTTCCTTTCTGCAGAAAGAATGGAAGAGGTAGTTCAAGCAACTAAAGTTGGAGGAGCAACTCTTACAGGATTATTAGGTACATCTGCATGGTATGCACCAGGTGCAGCAGTTTCTGGATTGGTACAAGCAATTGCATGTGACCAAAAGAAAATGTTCCCATGTTCTGCATTATTGGACGGAGAATTCGGATTATCTGACTTATGTATCGGAGTTCCGTGTATTTTAGGAAAAAATGGAATAGAAAAAATAGTCGAAATTTCTCTGACAGATGCCGAAAACGCTAAGATGTCTGAAAGTGCTGCTGGTGTAAAAACAACAAATGGACTTTTAAGTTAGGAATTAAGAAAAATTGTATTACATTTGTGAACTCTTAAGCGGGAGTAGCTCAGTTGATAGAGCGTCAGCCTTCCAAGCTGAGGGTCGCGGGTTTGAGCCCCGTCTCCCGCTCATTGTTTTACAGATGTAAAACGCTTACTTAAGTAAGCAGGAAATTTAAAGAAAACTCTTAGTATTTACTAAGAGTTTTTTTTATGTCTAAATTATAGCAAAACTAACTTTGTGTCTAAATTTTCGACTGTTAGATTTTTCTTCTTTGTTTCTTATTTATAAATTAAATCATACTGTTCGTTTAGGGGCGATTTAAGCCAGTTTTATAATTTACGAATTGCATTACACTTTATATTGGAGTAAATGAAATAGAAATGAGTAAAAGGAGGGGCGGAATGAAACTATGAGTAGAATATAAAAAATATGGCACAAAAAAAATCCCTTAGCATATGCTAAGGGATTTTTTTTATATTAATATGTTGTTTCTAATTACTTAGTAACGTTAGCGTGAATAGTAAAAGCAATTTCATTTGCAATTAAATAATCAGCAGGAACTCCTACAGTACCTTCTGCGTGGTAAGTTAATCCCCAGTCAGCTCTGTTTACTTCAAAAGTTTCAGAAGCAATAGAAACTGCATTTTCAGTAATTTCTACATTAGATTTGAAAGAAATACTTTTTGAAACACCTTTAATAGTTAAGTTTCCAGTAATGATAGAGTTAAAATCTCCAGATGTAGTATCTACACTTGTAATTTCAAAAGTAGCAGTTGGGAAAGAATCAGTCAAAAAGAAATCTCCACTTACTAAGTGTCCTCTTAATTTCTCGTTTTGAATAGTGTCTTCACCAAAGTTTTCTACAGTTAATGCAGTTAAATCCATTACGAATTTTCCTCCTACTAATGCACTTTCGTTTACAGATGCTTCTGCACTTGCAAGTGTAACTTGTCCAAATCTTTCTCCTGTTTTACCAAGGTGCCAGGCTTTCCAATCTATGTGATTGTGATCTCCTAAAGAATTGTAAGTTCCAGTGATAGTTACTGCTTCTACTTCTTTTGCGTCAGTTGCTGTTACGGCATCACTTCCACAAGATGTTAATACTGCTGCGAATAATAATGCAGGGATAATAAATTTTTTCATTGTTTTGTTTGTTTTAATTTTTTGTAAAAGTAATAAATAACTAATTAGGTTGCATTAATCTAGATTAATATTTTAAAACATTATATTTAAAATATGAAAGTAATTAAAAAGGTATGGGTTAGGATATTATTAAGTTTATTTGTGGGAGGTATGTTCGCAGAAATCATGCATATTAGAACAGGGGATGCGTCAGTAGAAACTTCAAATAAATATGTTTATGTTATGGGGTTTGTAACCTACTTGGTTTTAACCGGGTTTATTTGGTTTAGTAATTATCTTAAATATTGGAAAGGAAGTAAAACAGTGGTTAATGACGATATTTTAGATGGATAACAAAACAATAAACTAGATTTTTGTTGTTTCAAAATAAGAATAGGGAAGTGGCTAGTTGGTTTTTCGTAGTTATGCGTATTAGAAATTAGCTCAAAGTTTTATTTTGTTTTCTTAAGTATTCTAATTGTTATGTGTTTAGGGGTTTTGTCATTACGAAATAGCCGTATATGCAAAAAGCTCAACTTTTTTTCAAAAATTGAGCTTTTAAGAGCGGAGATGGAGGGATTCGAACCCCCGGTACCTCGCAGTACAACAGTTTTCAAGACTGCCGCATTCGACCACTCTGCCACATCTCCACGACAAAAGTAGTATAAGTTTTTTAAACTGCAATAAAAATTCAAAAAAAAACCACCTAATTTTTATTAGGTGGTTTTAAATTTCACTTGTATCCCTTGGTATTACTTAGTTTCGAGAGCTTTATTTATTATTAAATTTAAGTGTTGTTTGTGTGCTTTTGTAGCCAAATCAGAGCTTTTCTCTTTAGAAATCTTCAGAATTTCATTCAGTTGATATAAAACTTGAGATCTTGTGCTCAACAAAGTTGTTTTGTTTTCTAAATATTGAATTAATTTTTTAGTGTACAACAATTGTAAGTTTTGTCTTGCAGAAGAAACAGCTGTAGCTCTATCTGCTTTAAATATTGCATCAGTCAAATCTGTTAAGTATTCTGGAAGCTTGTATTCGTTTCCGTATAATTCTGTATCAGTTATTCTTTTTAGCACATTTGGGTGTAAAAGATGAGCCAATAAAGAAGCTTGAGTTCTTAGGTTTCTGTCGTGAATTTTTGGATCTTCTCCCGTTCCTCTAAAACCAAATCCTCTTCTTTGCGACTGTAAGTGTCTCATTAATTTTTCATCTACATCAAAAACATTAGGAGCAAATGCATATTTTGACAATGCATCCATAGCTGCTTTTTGTTTTGCGTAAGGAACTGGAGTAAGAGGGTCAAGATTTGTTGCTTGTCCTTCAAATGCTCTGTTTACATAAACTCCGCCAATCTGACGAGTCATCACATTCAATTGAATAGATTTTTGTCCAGAAAGTGATAAGTATGCATTTCTCAATTCCATATAAGATTGATTGTCTTTTGCATATTTAGTCATTATCTGAGGCATCAATTTGGTATCTATTAGTTTTATTCTATCTACTCCGTAAGCTACAGGATCGTTAGATAAATCATAAATATTTACCATTGGGTCAATTCCTTTACCAGGTGATCTCATGTCGTCTGCATCATTTCCAAATACCAATTTAGGGTCTGTAGAACGGCTCAATATTTTAGTTAATCTTTTTTCTTCTTCATCCTCATTTTCTAAAGCTTGAGAATATCCAAACTCAATTACCCAATGATCATACAATCCTGTTTTGTCATCATAGTAATAAGTTTGTTCGTTCTTGTTTAATGCGAAGTTAATTGCAGGGTATTCCATTACAGAATTACACATTCCTTCTTTGTCCATTTTTGCTTGGTTTTTCAAGTCAGCTACAGATTGAATAGAACTTCCTTTCATGTTATGATTAAGTCCCAAAGTGTGCCCTACTTCATGCAATACCAATCTTTGAATAGATTGCGTTAAGAATTTATTCTTTTCAATTCCTGTTAAGTCCATAACTCCCAAAGCTGTGTTACCAAAGTATACATCTTCTTGCATCATGCTACCAATAGAACAAAATTTATGATCGTGGTTATTCATTTCATTCATCTCTTCCATCATTCCAAGACCTGCTTGTTCAAACATTTCATCTTGTTTTATTCTCCCTAAGATGTAAACATATTCAAGCATTACATCAGCTCCTAATATTTGTCCCGTTCTTGGGTTTACAAAACTTGGTCCGTATCCTCCAAACGGTGGTTTTGGAGAAGAAGTCCATCTCAATACATTGTAGCGAATATCTCCAGCATCCCAAGTTGCAGTGTCTGGTTGTATGTTTACAACAATTGCATTTTTAAATCCAGCTTTTTCAAAAGCTACGTTCCATTTTTCTACACCTTCTTTAATAATTGGCCTTAGTTCTTTTGGAGTTGTGTTTTCAATCCACCAAGTAATAGGTTCTACTGGCTCAGAAATAGCAGCTTCAGGATTCTTTTTTACTAAGTTCCATCTGTGAATCATATCACGGTAAGGAGTTACAGATGCACTAGTTTGATCTGTTACTTGAGTCATGAAATAACCCACTCTAGGATCGTCTCTTCTTGGTTTGAAATCATTTTTAGGCATTTCTATTATACTGTGGTGGTATGTGATAGAAATACTCTTGTCGCTTGTCATTGCTGCTGAACCTCTTCCTGAGTTGTTGTCGTATACATATAATGAACGTACATCCGTATTGTTTGGATAATTTTTAATCTGAACCGGTTTAGATTTAGATTTACTCATTGCTCCCAATCTTGTTCCTTTGTATCCTGGAGGATATTTTGGTTTTATTTTAGAGAAATTTTCGGCCAAGAAAATTGAACTTGCAGAGATTAAAATTTTGTCTCCTGTTTTTCCTTTTATTTTTTCACTAACTACAATCGGTTGGTTAATGTTTGTACTTGCCGATTTGCTTATTTCATTGTCTGGATTGAAATAATAATTAGTGTTCTCCAATTGGAATTCAATGTTTCCGTAATATTGGTTTATTTTAAAAATCTTAGATCCTCTGTAAGATCCTTTGAAAGAACCCACATCCATCAATCCGTTTTCTACATAACTAAAATAGATAAACTCTTCACCTAATTGGCTTTTGTCAATCTCTAGAAACAATTCTCCGTTTGTAGTGTCTTGGTAAATAGGGAAAAGACCATCATGCTTTTTGCATTTGGCAGTTACACTTTTTATCGATTTAAAACTTGCTTTTGGCTTTGTAGGTTTCTTTGTTTCTTCAGTTTTTTTTCTATTTTTTTTAAATAGCTGTGCATTGGTTTCGTTAGAATTCCCCGCGATAAGGAGAACCGAAAGAAAGGATGTAAATAGTATTTTCATAGTTAGTTTTTAGTTCAAGACACTAATTTCACTAAAAAATAGTTAAAAAGAAATGTTTTGTTAATTTTTATTAGTTTCACAGAGTAATGCAAAAGGACAAACCTACTATATCACAGAACAATAATTTAATAGAAATAAATCATGGCAAACGATTTCCTTTTGGGAAATCATACCCGCTTTATATCTTTTTGTTTTTGGTAATGATAGCTTCTTTTTTTAGTCCTTTATTATCGTTAGCCATTGCATTTTTCTTTGTTTCTGTTTTGTTAGTCCTGTTTTTATATACTGCAAATACAGGAATCGTAATACGAGACAGGAAGGAGCATAAGTTTTATATGCGCGCTTTAGGATTTGAGATAGGCACTTGGGAAAAGTTTCGTAATTTCTCGTGTTTGGTGTTAAAAACAACAAGTAAGAAGCGGGAAAATACTCTTGTAAATCAATATGGTCATGCGGCTCAGGTAATAGAAAGATTTAAAACAACTGAAGTGTACATGATGGATTCTTCTCACAGAAAAAAGATATTTTGTGGTTCTTTTGATTCGTATGAAGAAGCCAAAGAATTAGCCAAAAAATTGAATTTAATTTTGGGTTACCCAATAGAAAAATTTTCACCTCAAAGAATACAGAGAAGGAGGTAAGTTAGTCTTCGAATTCTTTTGGAATATACTTTACTTTGCCTAAGTTTTTATAAATCAATTCTTCTTCAATCAATTCTCCACTTCTAAATTTAGCATTTTTTGTTCTCCATATTTCATTAGTACGGAAGAATTCATTTTCTTTCTTGATGAATCTATGATTTTTCTCTTTTACATGATAGTTGTAGTCAAGTTCAGTATCTATTCTTAATTCACCTTCTAGCAGTTTTTCGGTCAGCCAAAGGTTTATTTGAAAAGTATGAGGAGTATTATTGGTGAGTTGAAAATCTAAATAGTTGTAAAAAACCGTAGCACCACTAGCAAATGGTAATACTCTTCCGTCATCAGGAAAAGGATCGAAACTATGGTGGTGTCTTTCATTTATAGTTAGGGGAGAGTGAAGTGCTAGCCAATGCATAAGGTTAGAACTTTGGCAAATTCCTCCTCCAATACCAGATTTGGCTTCTCCAAAAGAGAGTTCCATACCTAATTTGAATCCTTTTCTTTTGGTTGGTAATCCTACAGTTTTACAAAATGAAAATGTTTCTCCTGGCTTTATAATTGTCCCGTTAATTTTTTGAATTACTATTTTTAAATTATCAATTTTATTGTACTGAAGAGCCATATCAGATTCTCCTAGTTTTTTAAGTAATTTGGATTGGTGTTTTTTAACTCTAAACGGAAGTTTTTCTTTTTCTATTTTAGAAGTGTATTGCTTTTTATCCAAACGCCATTCGATTTGTCTTCTAATTCGTTTTTCCCAAATTGAAATAAAATAGAGTATTGGATGTCTCTGAGAAAGTAGCTTCTTCTTCATCCTTTAGTTTAATTTATTATAAAAACATTCCTACAACAACAGCAGTAAGTAAACTTGCAACTGTTCCTCCAATTAATGCTTTTACACCTAGTTTAGATAAAGTTCCTTTTCTTGATGGAATAAGAGCTCCAATTCCTCCAATTTGAATCCCAATGGATGCGAAATTGGCAAACCCACAAAGCATGTAAGTTGACATTACAACTGATTTTTCTGAAACAAATTCAGATTTTAAATCTCCAAAAGTAGCATAGGCATAAAACTCATTTAAGATAGTTTTCTCTCCTAATAATTGTCCTGCCAATACCATGTCGTTCCAGTTATCAATTCCCATAAGACCAGCTATTGGTGCAAAAGCATATCCCAAAATAAACTGAAAAGAAAGTTCTTGGTAACCAGTGTTAGCAGCAATCAATTCGTTAATACCGGTAAAGTTTCCAATTCCTGCTAAAATATCATTTGCCATGTATACAATTGCAGTAAATACAAGTAACATTACACCTACATTCACAGCTAGTTTCAATCCATCTGTAGATCCATTGGTAATGGCTTCCAAAATATTAGAACCAATTCTATCCTTTGGTATTTTCATTTCAGTATTAAACTCTTCTGTTTCTGGTACAAGAATTTTTGCAGCCACAACAGCAGCTGGTGCCGACATAATAGAGGCTGTTAATAAGTGTTTTGCAAAGAACATACTTTGTTCTGGGTCATCTCCACCAAGAAAACCAATGTATGCAGCAAGTACTCCTCCAGCAATAGTTGCCATTCCTCCAGTCATTAAGCACATTAATTCCGATTTGGTCATTTTCTCTAAATAAGGTCTCACTAAGAATGGAGATTCCGTTTGTCCTAAGAAAATATTTCCTGCTGCAGCCAAACTTTCTGCTCCTGATAATTTCATAAATCTTTTCATCATCCAAGCAAAAGCATAAACGACTAGTTGCAGTATTCCTAAGTAGTATAACATACTCATTAGGGCAGAGAAGAAAATAATAGTGGGTAGAATCTTAAAAGCAAAATTTTGTAAGGGACCTTGAATTGTTCCTGTACCAAATTGACCAAAAACGAAGTTTGATCCGGCATTAGTATATCCAATTATTTCCATAAAAAAGCGACTCAAATAATCAAAGAAATCTGCTACGAATGGGATATAAAGAACTGCAATAGCTAATGCGATTTGAAGACTTAATCCTTTTATTACTAAACTCCAGTTGATTGCTTTTTTATTTGCACTAAATAAAAATGTAATAAAGATTAATCCAAAAACTCCAATTAATCCTCTGGTTACAGAGTAAAATGAGATGCTTGTTGGCAGTATTTTTGATTTGTATACAAACGGAAAAACTGTTAATCCTGCATTAGGGTTAGATTCATTTTCGTAAACTAAATGCAGTTGGTTTCTCGAAAGAGAATTGATGTTGAATTTTTGAATAAATTGTTTTGGGTAAAATTTCCCTTTGTTGAAAGTAGCAACAGTTTCATTGTCTTTGAAATAATGAATTGTGGCATTTCCGTTTTCGTCAAACGATTGAGCTATAGAATCTACAGCAGATTCTGTATTTTGAAGTGGAGACATCAGCACCAGTTCATTACTATCTACAATTGCCCAAGTTCCTACATCTTTTCTTCCGTTCATTTCCCAAACAAAAGTTTGTTCTTTGTCTTTTTTCGAAAGAGTAAGGCATGTTGCAGAGTCTATGTTTGCACTACCAAGCTCAGTGTCGTAATTCCAAACACGAGAAATATGACTCTCTAGAGATGGGGCTTCTTTTTTGGTACAGGATTGAGAAAGAAATAACGCAACTAATACTACTACATAAAGTAATTTATTTCTCATATAAAAAGGGGGTTAGTTTGAGTTTCTGTTGTTAATGATATCTCTTAGTTTTGAAGCTTTTTCGTATTCTTCATTTTCGATAGCATTGTTTAATTCTTCTTCCAATTCTTCTAAAGATAATTTAGATTCTGCAGGAGTATCTTGAATTTCTATAGGTAATTCTTCTGAATTTTTAGTTTCTTGAGTAGTGTCTATTTTATCTTCTCCTTCTTCCAGTTCTTCATCTTCCAGAATAATTCCTGCAGAGCTAAGAATAAATTCATAAGTAAAGATTGGACATTTAAAACGAACTGCAATTGCTACTGCATCCGAAGTGCGAGAGTCTATCTCTACTGAGTTTCCCTCTTTGTTCTTACAAATTAATTTAGAGAAAAAGATTCCCTCTATTAAGTTGTAAATAATTACTTCTTGTACTGTAAATTGAAATTCTTCGGCAAAAGATTTGAAAAGATCATGAGTTAAAGGGCGACTAGGAGTCATCCCCTCAAGTTCAATAGCAATAGCTTGTGCTTCGGTTCCGCCAATAATTATTGGAAGTCTTCGTGTGCCATCTGCTTCATTAAAAACTAGAGCGTAAGCTCCACTTTGTGTATGACTATATGATAACCCTGCTATTTCTAATTGTACTTTTTTCATTCTTGGCTTTTAGTTTTTGCCTTATTAAAGTTCGTAAAGTTACAATAATCCTTTTCCATTTCAAAAGCATTTTTTATTTGGTATATTTGAGCTATTCCCAATTAATTGCACATTCTAAAATAAATGATAGATAAACCAGATTTTTTACCCTTAAATAAGAAGTATTTTAAACTAATGCTTGTACGAAGAATTACTTTTTTTTTAGTTCTGATAGTCTCTGCAATTGTATTCTACCTTGTTAATAAAGATAAGGATATTCCTTTTTCAGTGTTTGTGACATCAGGAGTAGCTCTTTTTTTATTTGGATTAATTTATATCCTACTCACAAGAATTATTTTTAACAGAAAAAAATATTTGGTCCATGATACTTATTTAAGTTATAAAAAAGGACTGCTTATTAATCAAATGACGGTAGTTCCGTTTTCTAGAATACAACACATAGAAATAGACGAAGGACCTATTGAGCGATTCTTTAATCTATCTACACTTAGTATTTATACGGCAGGTGATAGTGGAAAGGATTTGAAAATTAGTGGATTGAAAAAAGATAGAGCGCAAGAGATAAAGGAACTAATTACAGCTTATATAAAGGATGAATAAAAACGATTTTTCTATATTGGCAAGGCAATCTCCCAAAGGGATAGTCATTAATTACTCTGTATTAGTTTATAAAGTGATTAAATCATTTTGGATATTAATTCCTGTGTTTTTTTCTAAGAATGTAGATAGAATTATTAATTATATAATTCCAGGATTGATAATTTTGGCTTTGGTTTTATTGGTTATTTCTGTGCTGCAGTTTTTAAATTTTAAGTTTCAAATAAAAAACAAACACTTTATTCTTCACAAAGGAGTAATCTTCAAAAAGAAGTTATCTATTCCGCTAGAAAGAATTCAGTCTGTGAATTTTAAACAGAATTTAATTCATCAATTAATTAATATTACGCAAGTAGAAATACAAACTGCTGGCGCAAAAGATGTGGAAGTTTCTATAAAAGCAATTTCTAGGGAGAAGGCAGAAGCGCTTAAAAAACATTTGCAAGAAGGTATTGTTGGAGCTGTGGAGCAGGAGGAAGAAGAAGTAGTGGAAGCTCCAAAAAGTAAATTATTGTTCAAATTGTCTTTTTTGGAATTAATTAAGGTGAGTGTTTCAGAAAATCACATTAAAAGCTTTTTTGCAATTTTCGCAATTGTAAGTTCTTTGTTTTGGCAGTTTGAAGATTTAATAAAGGACTATTATTCTTTTCCTAGGTTATTGCAGTTGTACCAAGAAAACGAAAGGATTGTGAGAGGAAGTATCCGATTAATATTTTTATTGTCGGTATTTGTGATTCTTATTTCAATTGTAATTTCTTTTGTTCGTGTTGTTTTAAAACATTTTGACCAAAAAGTAACTGTCCTTAATGATGGCATTCAATTGAGTCAAGGTTTGTTTACAAAAAGAGATGATGTTCTTAAAATTAATAAGATTCAATATATAGCTGTAGTTACAAATCCGCTAAAACTAAAGTTGGGAATACAAAGAGTGAAAGTTCATCAAGCAGGAAGCGCAAAAACAAAAGCTAAAAAAAGAATAGAAATTGTGGGTGTGAAAAACGCAGTGATGGATTCTTTATCGAGTTTGTTTTTTGGTAACGAATCAAATGAAAATAAAATAGAATATAAACCAGCTCCTTATTATTTATTCAAGTTGTTCTTATTTTCGTTTTATACCTTATTAGTTTTAAATGTGGTATTGTTTTTTACAGTTACTATTTACACTCAGTTATTGGTTTCTGTTTTGTTGGTTCTTTATATTGTGGTCATTAATTTATTGAAATACAAGAAAGCGTATTTTAATATAGAAGATAAAAAGCTAATTGTGGGAGCAGGGAGTGTAGCTACCGTTACAAGTATAATGGAATATTATAAGACTCAAAATATAAAGCTAGTACAGTCTTTTATTCAGAAGAGAAGGGGAGTTGCTTCGGTTCATTTACAAACGGCATCAGGAGTTATAAAAATGCCTCAGTTGCATGAAAAAGATGCAATGGAGCTTATGGATTTAATATTGGAAGAAGTGTGCAATAGTAAAAAGGATTGGATTTAGAATTTTATTGTTAACTCATTATAATCCCTCAAGGAGATTCGATTGGAATAAGTTAATCACAAAAAAAAACACCTTCAAGAAATTGAAGGTGTTTTTGAAATAAATAA
>CAXIAX010000041.1:0-21679 GCA_964021785.1 uncultured Flavobacteriales bacterium | reverse complement strand
GTAATAAAGATAAACTTGATAATTGTACTATCTTTGAAAACTCAAAACACAAACAATGGACAAAAAGAAAAAACCGGGTTCTAGATTACATCCAGACAGTAGATTTCATGGAAGATATGATTTGGATAAATTGAAAGAGGTTTGCCCAGAACTGAGTGAATTTGTGTTTGTGAATGATTACAACAAAGAAACTGTAAATTTTCACGACCCAAAAGCAGTAACAATGCTTAATAGAGCTTTGTTGATGTTTCATTATGGAGTAACCAACTGGGAAGTACCAGAAGATTATTTGTGTCCGCCAATTCCTGGTAGAGCAGATTACATTTACCACATAGCAGAATTATTAAGTGCCAATAATTACCGTAAAATACCAACGGTAACTGTAATGGATATTGGTGTGGGATCTAGCTGTATTTACCCAATTATAGGAAGCAAGGAATATGGATGGGATTTTATTGGGACAGATATTGATGCTGTGGCATTAAAATCGGCTCAGCAAATCTTAGATAATAATGAAGAAGTGAAGGCTCACACAGAGCTTAGGTTACAAGATGGATTGCATTCTATATTTAAAGGAGTAGTGAAGCCTGGCGATAAAATTGATATGACTATTTGCAACCCTCCTTTTCATGGTTCGCCAGAAGAAGCAGAAGCAAGCAGCAGAAAGAAAATAAAAAACCTAACCAACCACAGAAACAAGGACAGAACCAAAAATTTTGGGGGTAAAAGTAACGAATTGTGGACTGTAGGTGGTGAAGCCGAATTCATTAAAAAAATAATAAGAGAAAGTAAAGAGGTTTCTGGGAACTGTTATTTCTTTTCTACTTTGGTTTCTAGAAAAGAAAACTTGAAAGAAATTTACGATACGCTTAAAGAAGAAAAAGCATTCTACGTAAAAACTATCCCTATGGGGCAAGGAAACAAAATTAGCCGTATTGTTGCCTGGACTTTCTTGAACCATGACGAGCAAGAGAAATGGAAAAAACAAAACTGGAATAAATAACAGTATTTATTGAAATAAAAAAGGGTGATTTAGTACAAACTAAATCACCCTTTTTTTTTTGTGTTATTTTTATTGCGGAATGGCAAAGGCAAAACTGCCTTCAAAAGTAAATAGTTCGTTCCCTCCAGGAGTTGCCAATGTTACTTTTCCTTCGTAAGAAACTTTAATTGTGGGCTGTCCTTGTTCGTTTTCTTTGTACAATTCAAAACTATTAATTTTTAGTTTATTTGTTGGTACTTGGTATACGTGCATGCTACTCATTGGTGCATGTCCATTGCCTTTAATCAACTCAATCTCTGCCAATCCCAGTTCATCTGTAGTTACACTTCCCCAATTTATTACAGGGTTATTAAAAATAGAATCGTAGTTAAGATTAGCTATTCCTTGGGGAGATCGTTTAGCATTGGTTATACTCAATCTTATTGATGTTCCGCAATTTGTGCAGTACCTTTCTTTTAGTTCGCCAGTAAAAATATATACCTGTCTTATGGTATCAAAATGAAAACCAGAATACATGTAATAATTCCCCGAAGAACTAAGATTTATCTCTTCGGATTGTAACTTCCCTTTAAAATATATCCCTTCGCTTCCATTGTTCTCTACCAACTCGGGAATTGGTTCTTTTTTGCAACTAGCCACTAACAGCACTAGTCCAATAAAAATATAATAATATTGCTTCATCTTATAATTTGTATTTAATAGAAAGTGTAAGCTTATTCAAGCTATTAAACCTGGAAGAATTGAATGTTTCTTTGTTCAAGAATTCATTTAATCCTTGTGTATATCCTATGTTTACACCTACTCTTTTGAACATATATTGGTAATTTACATGAATACCCGTATTGTTTAGTACAAAGGTATTGTAGTGATACAAATACTGACTAGAATTACTACTGGAGTAATCGTTATATTTTGTGTCTTTGGTTTCTTCTTTCACATTTACCTTGGTAGTTAGCAAACGAGTAAAAGTTGCTCCTGCTCCTATTTTATGCCTAGAGTTTATTACATAGTTTAAGCTCACAGGAACCTCAACAAAATAAAGATCCGTATAAGAATATGTTTTTCTCGTGTTTACTTCCCCAAAACCATAATCCAAATAATCAAAATCGATATTTAATCCATCACTTGTTCTGTTGTATCCATTTACCCCAAGAGATAAAGTAACATTAGGTTTTAGCATATACTCCACCTCTATTCCTGCCATTAATCCTGTTTTAATGTCTCTGTTGTTTTGATAAAGATTAAAATCATTGTACACATTAGTCCCTACTTGCACATTGAACTGAAGTTTTTTCATTTTACTTCTTGTCACTATTGCGGCTTTACTTGTTGGTTCTGGCTCGGCATTTGTTACACTATCATTGGTATTTTCTTCTACAATTACCTCAGCAATGGCCAGGCTATTTTCTGCAGAATCAATTGTTTTGCTGTTACCTACAACAGTTTCTGTTTTTGCCATTTTTTCTTCATCCATTGCCAATACAGCACTAAACAAAGGTTTAGGATTAGAAACACTTTGTTGTTTAGTTCTTATAAATGAACTTGATGCGGTTGCACTTTCATTGATATTGCTATTCGTAGTTTCTACTCGAGAAAGAATTGTAGGGTTTGCCTTAGTTTGAGATAAAGCTCTACTGTTTGTTTGATTTGTGTTTTTTGCCAAAGGCATTTTTTCATTAATTGCTTTGGCATTATTCACTGGCTCAAATCTACCAAGAGATTCTTTGTCTAGTTTTTCATTTTGTGCTTTTGCTATAAGCAAAGTAGTCAATTCATTCGATTCAATATTTTCTGAGTTTTGCTTTTGGCTAGCTCTAGTGTAATTTGTTGCCATTTTAGTTTCTTGTCCTTCATAACTATTGTTATAAAAGAGAAGTGCAATACCAGAAACAAATATTAATCCAGCAAAGAAGAATCCAAGAATACCTTTACGTTTCTTTTTATCTCCGTTAAATTGCTCGGCATATTGCTCCCAATATTCGGGTTTAAAAGTGGCACTCTCGGCTTGAGCTGCCTCTTTAAATATGTCATCTATTTCATTCATTTCTTTCTTATTAAGACGCTATTGTCATTACGTTTTTTTTTAACATTGCCTTCAATTTTTTTCTGCATTCTGTTACATGCCATTTTGAAGTACTTTCTGAGATTGAAAGCATTTCTGCTATTTCTCTATGCTTATAACCATCTATGGCATATAAATTAAAAACCTGCTTTCCCATGGGGGGTAAGAAATCAAGTAAGTAAAGTATGCTTTGTTCATTAATGGACTCTTCTATTTCATTTTGATTTTTATAATAATTTACCACATTAGAAAGCTGAGTGGTTACATTTCTCTTTTCCTTTCTATACTCATCTATACTGGTAGTAACCATAATTCTACTTGCCCAAGCATCAAACGATCTTGTAGTATCGTATTTATTTAAATTCTTTAATATTTTATGAAAAGCAAGGTTTAAAGTCTCCCTAGCTCTTTCTTCATCACTAATATACCTTCTGCATGTAGGAAAAAACTTCTCATAGCAATACTCATAGAGTTTAAATTGCCCTTTTGATTCGTTTTTCAAACACGAACTGATAATGCTATTTAGGTTATTATTGATCAAATAATTAATTAAATTAATACTTCCAAATCACCTTAAATATAAGCAAAATAGAAGAGACAGTCAATTCTTCAATCTTACTATAGTTTTTTTTGGTTTATATCTTCTATACGGATAGGGAATAGAAAAGGATAGGTATGGAAATAAAAATAATTAATTATTGGGCAAAAGATTGTCTTTCTCCCTTTGTGCAGCAATCAATAAACTACGTAGGTATTTTACCTCTTCTTTATTAATTGCAAGGGCCAAATCTTCTTTGGTTCTGCCTATAAGATTTTCGCAGTACTGAGCCCTTACCTCAACACTAAGTTTAGATACTATGGTAGCGTATAAGCTATCAAAATGAGAAAGTGAGTAATTGGTATCGCTTTCTACTTGTCTTCGTTTAAATAATCTCATTTTCACATCAAATTATATAATCATTGATACTACTTGTTACTGATGTTATCTATAAATAATCTTGGTTGTTCCTACCCGATAGAAACAACCAAGATTAATAAAATTAAAAATTAGCTTTCAAAGAAAGGATAAAGTTTCTTCCTGGTGCAGATATTCCCGAGCTATAAGGACGGTAACGTTTGTCCATTATGTTTTCTAGCCCTGCACTTACTGTAAATACATCCGATAGTTTATACAATGCTTTAAGATTAAGCGTGTACCAAGAGGGCGAATAATTGTTCCCGTTCTCATCCTTAGCATACATCTCTACCTTGCTGTGTTCTCCTACGGGTAAATCTTCATACGATTTCTCTGCCATATACTCCGAGTAAAATTGCAATTGCAACTTATTCGATTTATAAGTTAATCTTGTGTTTCCGTATAGTGGAGCAGCATGCCTAGATGCACTTGTCGTTCCATCATCCAATTCTTCTTCCCCTACTTGGTAATTAAGATTAGAAGAAATTGTAAACCCTCTAGATAACTTTACCTCAACACTAGCTTGCACACCATATACCTGAGTAAGAGCTGCATTTTGTACTGCCTGTACTTTACTCAACTGACCATCATACATAATACTATCTTGTCCGTCTATTTGGTAATCTCTGCTTACCATAGCATTTTCAATTATAGTATAAAAACCTGTAAGGTCTAGCTTTACTACCTCATTAAATACTTTGGCAATACCTAAATCAAAATTATAAGCGTATTCAGCTTTCAATGAGGGATTGGGAACAACTACAGATCCTGGTTCAGAATCGAATATTTTACCAACATCATCTACATTGGGAGCTCTAAAAGCAGTTCCCAAATTGGCACTTACCACCCATGATTTTGCAGGACGATACACTCCTCCTAAACTTCCTGTAACTGCACTACTTTGCAATTGTGCCGAAGTAAAAGTGAATGGATAATAACTTTGGTTATTTTCGAAGTTAGCATCTAGCGAATAGTTACTATACCTCACTCCTGCCATAGCCGTAAACTTATCCGATACTTTGTATTCGTCATTTACATAAAATGCCAAAGAGCTCCAAGTAGAATTAGGATATCTAGCCGGACCGTCTGTAATTACATCCTTAGTAATATCTGTTATTTCTCCTACAGAAGTTACTTCATCCAATACAAACTCTGCTCCATAAAATAGCTTGTGTTTCTTAGCTACTGTTTTTATGAAATCTGCATTTAAAGAATACGCTTCTACGTTCTCTGTATTCGTGTTTCGGTCGTCTTTGTATAGAGTTCTATCAATTCTGCTTTCCTCAAAAGACTGCTGAGCCAAACGAAGAGTCATTTCATCATACATCTTGTTATCTCCCTTATGACTGATAGATAAATTATTCATCATCCAAGACTGTGGTCCATAGTTCCATTCGGCATACCTCAATGTTCCATTCTTGTAACGTGTGTTTCTGTCATACCTACCGTATGGTGAAGTTTCGGAATAATGAAAACCATATTCGAAGTTCCATTTCTCATTGGGCTTAAATCTTATTTTTTGCATTAAGTTTATTTGCGAATAAGCCGAAGGAATTTGCAACAAAGGATCCTCCTGTGTTACTATTCTATCTACGCTATCTTGCCTTTGCACATAACTAGATTTCAAATAATCATCTGGGCCATTACTTCCTTGTTTTAGGTTATCAAAATCCCAAGCACTAATGCTAGTAACCAAAGCCCATTTTTTCCAACCTACGTTTACATCAAAATGCCCAGTCTTTTCTTTATTCGCACTCGAATAACGGGTAGTTGCACTTCCTGTGATTAATGGTTTATCGGTTAAGGATAATTGCGGAGTAAGTGTTTGAAAACTCATAACACCACCTATTGCATCACTTCCGTAGATAACAGAACCAGGTCCAAAAAGAACCTCTGTATTTTCTACTGCAAAAGGATCTACGTTTATTACATTTTGTAAGTTTCCGCTTCTAAAAATTGCCGTATTCATTCTTACTCCGTCTACTGTGTAAAGTAGCCTATTGGTAGCAAAACCTCTTATCATTGGACTCCCTCCACCTTGTTGACTTTTCTGTACATATACTTTTCCCGATACACTCAGTAAGTCGGCTGCAGTCTGTGGGTTTTGAAACTCTACTTCATCCGAAGTTATGGTAGATATCTTAAACGGTACATCATTGGAATTCTGTTTCCATTTGGTTCCAGATATTACCACTTCGTTTAAATTTAAGTGAGTGGCAGTTAACTCTACATTAAAGTTTATAGATTGAATAGAAGCAAAACTTAAGATTCTAATCTTATATCCTGTTTTTTGAATTTCTATTATTTCTGAGCCTTTAAACTTAGAAATATCTGCTTGCCCTTTGGCATTGGTTGTTGCTTGGTGATTATTCGATTTATCCGACAGACTAACAAGCGGCATTGGGTTTCCTGTTTCTTTGTCTTTTATAGTTATAATTTGTGAGAGCGACATACTCACAAACCCAACTAATAAATACAGTATTATAGTTATTTTTTTCATTGTAAATTTTATGTTTTAATTAATCATCCATGAATCAATTCATAGACCTTTGTGGTTCTAAACATGATTAATTTGGGGTGGCGGACTCTTTGGTGATAAATACAGAGACTGATACAAATTAGGTAACCAGTTATTGTTTTTTTCCTCTGTTATAGCATTATCCACTGGCAGAAAGTAAGACGATTTGAAATAAAGAGATTTATACAATCGAACTATTAAGTTTTGTTTCTGCTGATGATCTTGTCTCTTTCCTAATATTTGATTTACTAGCTTACTTAAGCTCTTATTTAGTTTTGTTTCTTCATAATCCCACCAACACCAATAATGAGTAATTCCCTCTGTAGTTTCTCTACTTACAATGTCATACATCTCGCCTTTGTATTCAAATTCCTTGGCGTGTTTCCATTTCAATTGTTTCTCTTCATCTTGGGAAAAAGAAAGCAACACTAACTCTTCTTTGTCTATGCCCTCCATGAGTTGGTGTTTCACTTCTCTTCTTACTTGCTTTGCTTGATAACGGATATAGAAATAGCAACTCAACAAGGGAATTGTTAAGCATAATAAAAAAGCGATACCAGCATATTTTCTCAATTTCATTTTGAACAAAAAACGGATTCTCTATTTTAATTACAAATTACAGTAATTAACTCAATAACAATTTAATACTAATCAAATCGCCCTGAGATAACCAAGCTAAATTGTTAATGAAATGTTAACAACAACTGTGCCATAATTAGGTTTTTAATACAAAAATAAATCCCATTGAAATAAACTAAATCTAAAAATAACAACCCAAACATTCTGTGTTCTTTTAGAATAATTTACCCAATGAGATTTACCAACAACTCCTTATTTTATATTTAAATAAGTCACTCTTGCAAAACAAAAACCAAACCCGATTTTATCTTTAGTTTTCGTTTCACAAAAACAACTATTTTTTTATCACTTTTAATCTATTAATAAGTGAGTTCCTTCTTGATGTAAGATTTTTTCTGCTAATAAAACCTCCTCTTCTTCTCCATTTATAATTACAGCAAACTTTCCTTGATTAAGGTGCTCCTCATAGGTTACAGTATTATCTTCTTTTATCCCTAAGGTTAATAATAAAGTACCTAACCCTCCTGTTATTAATCCCAAATCAAATCCACCTATTGCTCCTATTATTGCTCCGGCTCCGTATAAAAAACCAAATCCCGGAATGGAAACAACTCCTATTCCCGTAAGTAACCCAATAAGTGTTCCTGCTCCAGCTCCAATCAATGTTGGACTATTCTTTACCGTATCAAGAGATTTTAAATGAATGTGATTATCCGTAATGTCAGATTTTCCAATCAAAGAAACCTTTTCCATGTTGATGTTATGTTCTGCTAATTTTTTAATTGCATTAACTGCTTTTTCGTGTGTTTCGTAAATCGCTACTTTTGCTTTCATAATATGTGGTATTAAGTGATTATTGATTAAAGGATATGCCATAATCAGCATATCCTATTTTTGTATTTTAATTGACTGTTTACTTTTAGTTCCAACCACCACCTAAAGCTCTGTAAGTATTTATTACAGCATTAAGTTGTTGTTGTTTTAGCTCTATTAGTTCAAACTGTGATTCTATTCGCTCTTCTTGCGTAAGCAGAATCTCTAAATAATCTGCCCTAGCCGATTTAAACAAAGTATTGGAAATAGAAATAGCTTGATTCAGAGCCTCCACCTCTTTTGATTTATACTCATAACTCTTATTCAAATTGGTTATCTGAGACAAATGATTAGTTACCTCAATATAGGCGCTCAGTATTGTTTTCTCATAATCAAAAACAGCTTGTATTTGTCTTGAGTTAGCACTGTAATAATCTGCTTTTATCGCATTTCTATTGATTAATGGAGCTACTAAATCTCCCGCAAGGGAAAACAACATAGACTCAGGACTTTTTATTAAATAAGTAGGATTGAAAGATTGAAACCCCAACCCTGCTGATATTCCCAAAGAAGGGTAAAACTTAGCTTTTGCTACTTTCACATCCAACTTTGAAGCTTCAAGGTTTAGTTCTGCTTCTCTTATATCCATTCTATTGTCCAATAATTGCGAAGGCAAGCCCATGTCAATTTTATTCAATACAATATCATTAAACTCACTTCTTGCTCTTTCTACCGGTTGAGGAAATCTACCTACCAAAAAGTTAATTCTATTTTCTGTTTCTATAATCTTTTGTTCTACTATGTATTTCAAACTTTCTGTCCCATAAAGTTGAGCTTCAAATCTTCTTACAGCTAGTTCTGTTACTTTGGCAGATTTCTTCTGTTGAATTACAATTTTTAGTGCATTATTTTGAATTTCAATATTTTGATTCAGTCTGTTCAATTTACTATCCAAGGATAATAATTCATAGTATTCGCTAGAGATTTCCGAAACCAAATTGGTCACCATAAAGTTTTTACCCTCAATAGAAGATAAATACCTATTTACTGCAGACTTCTTTGCATTCCTCAACTTTTTCCAGATATCTACTTCCCAGTTTGCTTGTACACCCACCACATAATCTTGCAGAGGTTCAGGAAATGCTTTTCCTGGTTCTATATCTGTAGTCGCTTCCAATGCTCCATTTCTGGTATACCTAGAAGTTTTGTCGGCTCCTGCTCCTGCATATCCCGATACACTAGGAAGATATTCTCCTTTTCTTGCTCTTACTTCATTTCTAGAAATCTCAATCTCTTGGTTTATAATATTCAGTTCTTGGTTATTTACCAAGGCCGTATCTATCAATGAGATTAAATAACTATCTGTAAAATAATTACGCCAAGATACTATTGCCGTAGTTGTAGTATCGGTAATTACTTGATCAGTAAACTGAGTAGGTACCGATTTGTTCTCTACTCTTGAGGTTACCTTGAGGCCTTTACAAGATGTAAAAGCCGCAAGTGTAAACACAAGGATGTATATGTTTTTACTATTTTTCATTTCTTAATGGAATTTTATTGTTTCTTATTCTTACCAATTAATTTTCTAAGCAGTTCGTTTCTCTTTCTCAGTTTTCTAATGGTATTTATATTTGCTGCTCTTTGTTCCACAACAACCTCTGTCAAAGGTCTAGAGTCCGTATCTTTTAATAAAGAACGTCCTTCGCTCATTTTGGCAAAAATGTAATACAACCCTGGTATTAATACTACCCCAAACAAAGTCCCAAATAGCATTCCTCCCAGTGCTGAACCTCCAATGGTTCTGTTACCAATTGCCCCGGCTCCATGAGCCATTACCAAAGGAATTAACCCAGCAATAAATGCAAATGAAGTCATTAAGATAGGTCTAAACCTTACCCTTGCTCCTTCTATTGCGGACTCAAGTATTGTAGCACCTTGACTGTGTTTAAGCACAGCAAACTCTACAATAAGCACGGCATTTTTACCCAATAACCCAACAAGCATAATTAACCCTACTTGCGCATATACATCATTGGCCAATCCCATCAATTGTAATAAAACGAAAGAACCAAATATCCCAACAGGTAAAGAAAGAATAACTGCTAAGGGCAATAAGAAACTTTCGTATTGAGCGGCAAGAACCAAGTAAACAAAAATCAATACGACCAAGAATACATAAATGGCTTCGTTTCCTCTTGATGCTTCATCAAAAGACAAACCTTCCCATGCTATGTCATATCCTCTAGGCAAAGATTCTTTTGCTACTTCTTTTATAGCGGCAATTGCATCACCAGAAGTAAACCCTTCGCTAGGCAATCCTCTTATAGAAGCCGAATTGTATAAATTGTATCGTGTGATTTCGTTTGGCCCTTGAGTTTTCTTCAGTTTCATAAAAGAAGAATAAGGAACCATTTCTCCTGATTCATTTTTCACAAATAGATTCAATAAATCAGTTGGGTATCTTCTAAACTCTGGAGCTGCTTGTGTATATACTTTAAAGAATCGTCCAAATCGAATAAAACCTTGTTCGTAGGTACTTCCAATCAGTATATTCAAGTTTTCCATAGCTCTATCTATAGAAACTCCTTTTTGCATAGCCACTTTATTGTCTATTTCTATTTCGAATTGAGGATAGTTTGCAGCAAAAAATGTAAATAGACCAGAAAGCTCTTTTCTTTCTTTCAGCTTGTCCATAAACTCATTGTTCACCCTCTCAAATTCTTGGTAATCTGTACCGTTAGTCTTATCCAATAATCGCATAGAAAAACCACCAGACGAACCAAAACCAGGAACTGCAGGAGGTTCGAAGAATTCAATTATTCCTCCTCCTATTTCCTTCGATTTTTCTTCTAGCTCTTCCATTATCTCATGCACAGAATGTTCTCTATCCGACCAAGGTTTTAAATTAATCAAACACGTTCCCGCATTAGACCCTCTACCTTCAGTCATAATCTCATATCCTGCCAATGCCGATACAGAAGCTACTCCGTCCGTTTCTTCACAAATCTGTTGAAGTTTTTGAGCTACATCATTCGTTCTCTCTAGAGTTGCTCCCGGAGGAGTTTGAATAATCGCGTAAATTGTTCCTTGATCCTCATTTGGTATAAACCCTGAAGGAAGAATTTTGTTCACTCCAAAAATCCCTAATCCAAATAGGATTAAAATCCCGAAGGTTAAAAATCTTCTCGCTACAATTACATTAAGCAACTTCACATATCTTCCGGTCAACTTTTCAAATCTTCCATTGAACCAATCTATAAATCGATTCATAATAGATCTTCTTCTTGGTTTCCCATGAGTGTTTTTCAAAAACATGGCACACAATACTGGAGTTAAAGTTAACGCTACCACTGCCGATAGAATAATAGAACTTACCATGGTAATAGAAAACTGACGGTAAAATACTCCTACGGGACCAGATAGGAAAGCAATTGGCAAGAACACAGATACCATTACTAAAGTAATTGCGATAATGGCTCCTCCTATTTCTCCCATCACATTCTTCACTGCATTGTAAGGAGATAAATTCTCTTCATGCATCTTGGCATGAACGGCCTCTACTACCACAATGGCATCATCTACCACAATTCCTATGGCCAATACCAAGGCAAATAAAGTAACTAGATTTATTGAAATTCCGAACAACTGCAACACAAAGAACGCTCCAATAAGCGAAACTGGTACGGCAAGAATTGGAATAAGTGTAGATCTAATATCTCCCAAGAAAAGGAAAACTACCAAAGCCACCAAAATAAATGCATCTCTCAAAGTATGAGTAACTTGCTCGATAGAAGCATCTAAAAATTGTGATACATCATAACTAATTTTGTAATCCATATCAGGAGGAAAATTCTCTTTCATTACCTCCAGTTCTTCTTTTACTTTTTCAATTACCTCACTCGCATTACTTCCTAGTGATTGTTTCAATACAATAGCTGCAGATGGATAACCATCTAGGTTAGAATAAATATCCATGAACTCTGTTCCTAAATCTACTTTGGCTACATCACTTAGGTGAATAATTTCACCTTCTTCGTTTGCTTTTACTATAATATCGCCATATTGTTCGGGAGTATTGTACCTACCTTGGTAAGTCAAAACATACTCGAGAGACTGTGCCGATTGTCCAGAACTTCTTCCCAATCTTCCAGGCCTTCCAATAATACTTTGCTCCTCCATGGCTTTCATCACTTCTTCTGCAGATAGTTTGTAAGCTCTCATTCTGTCTGGATTTAGCCAAACTCTCATTGCATATTGTCTACTCCCCAGAATTTTTGCTCCCACAATTCCTTCAATCCTTTTTATTTCGGGAATCATATTCACGTTAGCATAGTTGTAAAGGAACTTTTGATCTGCATTGGTATCTTTACTGTAAAGATTTACATACATCAACATACTAGGCTGAACAGGCGTAATAATTACCCCTTCTCTTTGTACTAAAGGTGGTAAAAGTGGCATTACTTGATCTACTCTTGTTTTTACTCTTACTACAGCAAGGTTTGGATCCAAACCGGGTTCAAATATTACTCTTATTGTTGCTTCTCCAGCACTTGTAGCATCTGAGGCTATATACCTCATTCCTTGCACCCCATTTATAGATTGCTCTAAGGGAATTAAGGTAGATTTCACTAATGCATCTGCATTTGCCCCTGGGTAGGAAACAAATATATTTACAGTAGTTGGCGCAATTTGTGGAAACTGCGATATAGGAAGTTGCTTAATAGCTAAACCTCCCACAAATACTATTACTATTGATATTACAATAGCCAGTACGGGTCTTTGAATTATTTTTTTCAGCATTTTATAATGATTTTATAGGATTATTCTGCGTATAAATCCAAGTGCGACATTACTTCTGAAGGTTGTACAAATTTGGTAGCAATTTCATCTCCACTTTTAACTTTTCTCAATCCATCAATCAGTATTTTGTCTTCGCTAGAAATACCTTTACTGACCAAATAAATATGAGGAAGCTCTTTGCTAATTTCAATCTCTCTCGAAGAAATTACTCCTTCTTCATTCACTACAAAAACATATTTTTTATCTAATATTTCATAAGTAGCTTTTTGAGGAATGATTAACGCATCTTTCGTCATAGTAGGAATTTGAATATTTCCCGTTTCTCCGTGTCTTAATAATCCATCTGGATTAGGAAAAGTAGCTCTAAAAGCTATGTTTCCTGTTTCATTATTAAAATCAGATTCTATGGTTCCAATTTCTCCTTCTTGGTCAAACAGTTGATTATTTGCCATCAATAAATTTACTTTTTGAAGGTTCTTTTTATCAATTTTAGATTTATAGTTGAGGTATTCGGCCTCTGGCACATTGAAATAAACCCAAACATTGCTATTGTCGGATAATTCGGTAAGTAGCTCCCCTTCGTCTAGCAAGCTTCCTAGTCGCACATGAAATCTACCCACTATCCCATCAAAAGGCGCAGTGATTTTTGTAAAACCAAGGTGCACGTTAGCTAATTCATATTCAGCAGTTGCCTTATCGTATTTAGCTTTAGATAATGCCAATTCATTGGAAGAAACAATATTGCTATCTGCAAGGGCCTTTGTGTTGAGGTATTCTATTCTAGCATAATCAGCTTCTGCTTTTGCTACTTTAGTCTCTGCTTGATACATTGTGGGCATTATTTGGAACAAGACTTGTCCCTTTCTTACTGCCTGCCCTTCATCTACAAATACTTTTTGTAAATATCCTTTCTCCAAGGCTCTAAGCTCTATGTGTTGTATTGAATTAATTTGACAAACATATTCTTTGATTGTCTTTGTGTCCTGTACCAAAGGACTTGAAATTGAAAACACCTCTTCTTCTTCTTTGTTTTCGTGGTGGGATGATTGACAGCTTGTATTAAATAATAAAGCAGCAAAACTTAACTTAATAAGTATTCTTTTCATTGTAAAATGATTTATTGATCTATGGCCAATTACAGCACATAATCAGTTAATATTATAGATTGATTGAACTAAGCGTATAGCTCAGTAGGTTATCCTATTTAGAAAAAACAGGAAAATGTAATATGAATTTGACTTGTATTATCAAATTCTAAATACCTCGAAAATTACGTAACGAGGAAGTACAGGGGTAATTTCTTTTGAAAAATAGAAGTTTTCAAAAGTATTGATAGTTGAATCTAATTCAAACTTAAAATAAAAAGTAAAGAGTGTAGAAAGAACCATTTTCACTTTGTGAATTTCTTCTTCTTCCTCAATTTCCATTACATGCTCGTGAAAACTATGCCAGGATCCGTTACTTATTATATCTTGATTAGATACATCATTTGAATTATCTTGAATTTGAAACCCTATTTCATTTGCAAAACTATTATCTATTATTTCACATGCGTTAACATTGAAAAGAAATAAGGATAATATAGCTGCTAAAAATAGTTTCACTTTGTAGGTGGGGTATTTTAATTCTTAAACAAAGGTCTGAATTGATTTGATAAAAACAAACAAATTCCTGTTTATTTAAAATAAATTAACATTAAAAAAAATAGACCCAATAAATCAACTTAAAAAATCATACTAGTATTAAATCTATAAAAATTACTTTCGATTTAGTCCAAAAAAAAAGCTTTCAATTTCTTGAAAGCTTTTTTTATTTGTTGTCCCACTAGGGTTCGAACCTAGGCTCTTCTGCACCAAAAGCAGACGTGTTGCCAATTACACCATGGGACATTCTCGATTTGAGATTGCAAATATAGAACTTAATTTTTAACTATCAAATAAAATGCAAAAAAATTATCCTTCAAATGTAAAAGAAAGTTGCCACATTCTTGTTTTCAGTTTATCTAGAGGGCTTGAGTAAAATGTATTTGTTTGTTCCAACACATTATTTATACCAAAATCCATCCTTAAATCTATTCCAAATTTAAAATATTCTAGGAAAAAATCTACTCCTCCACCTAAAGAATATGCTATATTACTTCTTTTTATTTTCAATACATCATCAAAATCATATTCATCTTTCACATTTATATTAGATGAAAAATCATAACCATACTTCCCTCCCATAGTTGCATAAAATGCAACATTGTTTATTCGGTCTGTTACAAATTTAAACTGAACAGGAAACTCAACATAAACGGAACTTAATTTTTTTTCAAATAATTCGGTTGTGTCATTTCTCCAAAATACGTAATTCACATTTCTATCCTGAAAAGATAGCAATATAGCCGTACGAATTTTAATGTTTTTGTGCAAAGTAATAGATCCCATAGGCCCTACTGCAAAAGAACCAATAGAAACTGGAGTCATTGAAATTAATGAATCACTAAAACTATAATTTGGCTTTCTTGTTGGCACTATTGCCGATTGTGTATACCCTAACCAAAATCCCCAATGGTATTTACTTTTTGTAAAATTGGGTAAGTTTAATGGTTTGTTTTGAGATTTTGCAATTGATGCAAACAAAAACAAAAAACTTAAGAGTATTATGATTTGCTTCTTATTCATACTTCTATTTTAATAAGGATAAAGTATTTTTTATACGTTTTATTGCTTCAATTAAGCTTTCTTTTGAAGCGGCATAAGAAACTCTTATGGTAGTTGAAGAACCAAATGCTTCTCCTGTTACTAACGCTACTTTTCCTTGCTCTAGTATAAATAAAGCTAATTCTGATGCATTATTTATCGTTTTACCTTCGTATGACTTACCAAAAAAGGCACTTACATCTGGAAATACATAAAATGCCCCTGACGGGTTATTACATACTATTCCTTCTATTGAATTAAAACCTTCTACAACTAGTTTTTTTCTTTCTTTAAATTCATCCAACATATACTTAACCCTCTCTGGTGAATTAGAAATGGCTTCTATAGCGGCTTTTTGCGAAATTGTAGATGTTCCTGAAGTTATTTGCCCCTGAGCTTTAATACATGCATCTGCTAACCATTGTGGAGCCGCAATATATCCCAATCTCCATCCTGTCATGGCATACCCTTTTGATACTCCATTAACAATAACAACTTGTTCTTTTATGTAATCAAACTGTGCTATGCTTTCATGATTTCCATCAAAGTTGATTAATTCATATATTTCATCACTAATGATTGTAATAGCTGGATATTCTACAACAACTTTAGCTATTTCTTCCAAGTCATCTTTAGTAAATACTGTTCCTGAAGGGTTACAAGGAGAGCTATAAATTATCAATTTGGTTTTATCCGTAATCGCATTTTTTAAATCCTCAATGTTAATCTTAAAATCTGTAGAAATATCACTTTGAATTACCACTGGTACTCCTTGAGCCAATTTAATTTGCTCGTAATAAGTTACCCAATATGGAGCAAATACTATTACTTCATCACCTTCATCTAGTACACTTAAAAATATATTGGCTAAAGATTGCTTAGCTCCAGTAGAAACTACTACTTGACTAGCATTAAAATCTAAGTTATTATCTCTTTTAAATTTTTTAGCAATTGCTTCTCTCAATTCCATATATCCTGCTACTGGAGGATATTTACTAAAATTATTCTCAATTGCTGTTATTGCTGCTTGTTTAATATAATCAGGAGTATCAAAATCTGGCTCTCCCAAACTAAGACTAATAACATCTATTCCTTGAGATTTTAACTCCCTACTCTTTTGTGCCATCTCTAAAGTTGCAGATGGTTCCATATTTTGAATTCTTTGTGCTACGTGCATAGTTAATTATATAAATTTTCTTTCTAGTAATGTAATAAATTGTTGAACCGTATCAGACTCCAAATCCCAAGAATAAGTACTTTCTATATCGGAAGATAAGTATGCTTTTGCTTCAATAACAGAATCACATGAGTTTAATTTTTCTATTGTTTGATCAAAAGATTCCTTATTCCCTCCAAATAAATCATTGGTAAACAAAAATCTTTGGTTAAGCCCCATTCCTTGCTTTAAATCTACAATTTTACTTTTTGTAAGTTTCTCAGCCAAAGATTCAGATTTATCTGGTGTAGAAGCATATTTTTCATTTATTGAAGCTTGTGTCTCTATTCCATCTCCTCCTATTTCTTGAATCTCATCCAATAAGTTTTTTTGATTTGGCGAAATTTCAATTATATCTTCTCTCTCCGTTTCAAAATTAAATGAAAACAAACTCTCTTCTATTTGCTCTTCAATTTTTTGAACTTTTTTAGGAGTAACTTCTTTTATCTCTTCTGACTTATTGTTCTCCAATAAAGCTCTATACCTTAGTATAGTTAATCGTTCATAAACGTCTCTACTGTTGTCCAGCATTTCGTTTATTTCTGTCAAACTTAATTTTCCTTTATCAAGTTTTGTTGCTTGTTTATTCAGCTGTTTTGCTAGTTCTACTAAGCTCAAATAATTGTCTTTACTCATGGTAATAATGATCTTTTTATTTCAATGAAAAAGTTGTTGTTCCTACTAAAGTACCTTCCGTATAAATTTCTACTTTATAATCACCTTCTGGTAATTTATCCATTGCTTTTTCATAAAAAATACATAAATCTACAGCATTGTTTTGGTAATCTACAGTTCTAGAAATACTCACTTCAATAGATTCATCTCCGGCATCAATTCTGCTACTTTTCGTATTGATTAATACTTTTCCTTCTGGTGAAATTATTCTCATATAGAAAGTTTTATTTCCGGCTTCAGAAATTGTATTCTCTACAATAGTAAAACAACTTTTAACTTGGTCTGCTCTTTTTGCTCTTGTTGTTTCAGAAAAACTTCCACTACTTCTTACTCTTATAGCTTCTGCTGTTAAATTTACTATTCTCAACTTAGATCCTTCCTCTATCGTTTTGGATAAATTTTCTGTTTTCTCTTTCAAGTTATCTCTTTCCCCTGAAACCTGTGTAATAGTATTGTCCTTAATTTTAATTGTTGCCTGTAATTCTTTATTTAATGTATTCAATGAATCAACTTTATGAACATAATTTTTCATTACATTTCTCAAAGTTTGCGCTTCTTTCTTCATTTTATAAAGTTCTCTTGAAGTATATTTTCTGCTTTTTTCAGAGTTTTGTAATTCCGTTAAAAGAAAAGTAACTTTTTGTTTCTGTTTTTCTATGCTATCATTAAGCTCTTGGTTATTTGTATTCACAGAGTTATAATCATCTAATAAATTGGTTAATGATGCCGAAATATCTTCTTCCATCATAGAGTTCAATCCATTTCCTTCCATCAAGCTATTTAATTCTGTCATTTCTGCCTCCAGAATAGAATTTTGCTTGTTTTTGGTAGATAATTCATATGCTAGAAATGCTGTTAACAATCCTAATATTACTAGTGCTGTAACTAAAAGTGGTGTTTTATTTTTCATAATGTATTATAATTAGTGTAAAAATATGTATTTTAAGAGGTATTAACGATTAAAACAGTAAAAAAATTGGGCGTTCTTTCTCATTTAATAAAAATTGGTTTTCCAAATAACTGCATTACTTGCAGCAATTCACTTTTGAGAAATGAAAAATTCATTTGTTCGAATTGTTTTTTTTATATCCCAAAAGGAGACTCTATCATTTCTAATAGCTCGGAAACTGCTCAGTTACTAGGTAAGTATCCAGTAACTATAGGTGGTTGTCACTTATTTAATTTTGATAAAGACGGAAAAACTCAACAATTATTACATGAATTGAAATACAACTCCAATATTGATTTGGGCCTTTTTTTAGGCGAATTAATTGGCGTAGAATTTAAATCTCAACTGCAACATATAGATTATATTATTCCTGTTCCTCTTCACAAAAAAAAATTACATGAAAGAGGATACAACCAAAGCGAGATTCTTAGTAATGGAATAAATAAAATTATCCATAAGGAGGTAAGTATATCTAACTTAGAAAGAATAAAATATACACAAACTCAAACCAAGAAAAATAAGATTGAGAGATTAGAAAATATAAAAGATGCCTTTGTATTAAAAAACCCTAAAGAATTTGAACACAAAACCGTGCTACTTATAGATGATGTTGTAACCACAGGCTCTACATTAGTTGAGTGTATCCGCAGTTTATCTTTAGTTAAGGATATAAAAGTTGTAGTGCTTGTTTTGGCTAAAGCTGTGTATTAAATCTCATACAATTCATCAAAATCCAGCATGTCGTCTCCATGTTTCTCTACATAATCCTCCATTACAATGTAGGTTCTTTTTACACCATAAAGCCTAGAGAATAGTACTTCAAACTGAACATCTTCGCTCACAATCATCAAAATTTCGACATAATCGGAATGTTTAGTTGATTGTAAATTTTCTTCACAATGAGGACAAGAAAAATCTACTTTTTCATTTTGTTTAAAAACATGACTATAATCGTAATAAAACTCATACTTCCCTAAACTTGGATCCAAATAAATGGAACGCAGGTTTCCTTCCTCATTCCTTGTATGAAATTCAATACCTTCATTGGCACGTAAATTTTCATTACAATGTGGACAGTGATACTCGTAACTTCCTATTTCGTCTAATATTCCCATAATTGCTGTTTAAAATACGTAAAAAATATAACAAATGCAATATTTTTTGTTTAAATATTAAAGATTGTTGTTGATTTTCTTAACCATTCAAAACTACCAAATAAATTCATTTCTTTTGGCTTTTTTAAAAAAAATGCTGTACTTTTATAGTAAGAAAGTTCTAAAACATATTGACTCACACAACCGTTATATAAACTTAACATTTTATACATTGGAGACCAACTTCGGATAATGATGGCGGGCCACAACCAATTTATTGGTTTGCTTTATTGCAATACAGTGGATTACAGAAATAGACGAGAATCTTCAACCATTTTTTTAGAAGTTTATAAAACTTCGTGTGGGTCTTTTTTTATTCTTTTATTTTATTTTGAACCTAATTAAATCTTAGGTGTACAGAAAGTAAAATAAAACGATAAAAAATGAAAAAATTACTTTTACCACTAGCCTTTCTTATCTTATCAAATTCATACTTCTCTGCTAATTATGAAAAAGATATTACCTCTAAAATCAAAAGTGTAACTGTTTACCTTAATGGAGCGCAAGTTTCACGAAAAGGAAATGTGCAACTCAAAAAAGGAGTTAATACAATCTATTTTAATAACGTTTCTCCATATGTGAATCAAAAAACGATTCAAGTAAAAGGATTAGGAGATTATATCATTCTTGATACCAAAAAACTTATTAAATACCCAGAACCATCAAAAACTATAGAGATTCCTACAAAAATAACCAATCAAATTAAGAGAAAAAGAGATTCTATCTTAGATATTGATTATGAATTATCCAATATTGCTCAAAAACTACAGCATCTTAAAACAGAAAAAAACTTCCTCTTACAGAATAAAGTTTTTACTAAAGACACACTACCTACTCTAGTGAGTTCACTTGCCTACCTTAGAAAACAATTATTTGAAATTAATGATTTGGAACAAAAACTAAAAAGAGATCAAAATGATTTATCTACCCTTAGAAGAACTAAGAATAATGAAATTTCTATCCTTAATAATTACAGCAGAAACAATGCGCCCAAAAATAATGCTGCTCCAATTCACCAAATTGCCGTAACTGTGCAATCTAATAAAGAAGTAAAAGGAAATATGACAATTACTTATTTTGTAGCAAATGCAAGTTGGTCGCCTAGCTACGACATAAGAGTAAAAGACATTAACTCTCCTGTGGACTTAACAATGAAAGCGACTGTTTACCAAAACACGCAAGAAGATTGGGACAATGTGAAACTTACGCTCTCAACAAACAATCCATACAAAAACAAAGTAAAACCAGAATTGAGTGTGTGGTACATCAATTATTACAATCCTAATATGGGTTATTATAAGGATGCTGATCAAATAAGAAAGAAATCGAATGTTGCTTTACTCAATAGTGTTCAAATAACTGAGTCGGTAAACGAAGAGAAAGCCGAGTCATTATCCTACAGAGGAGATTCTCGTCCTGTACCCTCTGCTGTGAGTTCCACTAACTATACGGTACGCTCACAAACAATGGCAAATGTAGAATACAAAATAGATTTAAGGTACTCGATAAAAGCTGACAATAAAGCACATATGGTTGCTGTAGAGCAACAATCTATTAAAGCAAAATATTCGCACTATTTGGTGCCAAAATACGACAAGGAATCCTATCTGGTAGCTCAATTATTGGACTGGGAAGATTTGGATTTATTACCCTCCAAAGCCAATTTGTTTTATGAAGGAAGCTACATTGGGGAAACAAGAATAAACCCTACTGCAAACGATACGCTTTATATTTCGTTAGGAAACGACAGAAATGTGAGAATAAAAAGAACCAAAGACAAAGAGAAATCAAGAGATAAAGTATTCTCTAACAGAAAAAACACGACTATCTCTTATGATTTATATGTGAAAAACATGAGTTCAAGAACCTACAATATTATTGTAGAAGATCACATTCCTGTATCAAGAGATGAGTCCATTGTGGTTTCATTAGAAAATAAATCGAAAGCCAAATTCAATGAAAAAACCGGAATGATGAAATGGGAATTTTACTTAAAAGCAAAAGGAAATAAAAAGCTTAACTATACCTATAAGGTAGAATATGACAATGACAAGAACCTTGATTTGAGTAAGTTTTAGAAACTTGGTTCTCGATACTATTGAAAACACTCTCGTGTTTTCAATCACTCGAACTGACAAATTAAAAAATCTCAAACTACAACTCTGTAGTTTGAGATTTTTTTTTGCATCTTTGTTTATGCTAATTTTTCCAAACGCAAAAATAAACTTAGGGTTATCCATTCTCAACAAAAGAGAAGATGGCTACCACAAC
>CAXIAX010000040.1:0-21966 GCA_964021785.1 uncultured Flavobacteriales bacterium | reverse complement strand
TTTATAAAGGCTGTACCTCGAAGGGTTACAAGTTTTAGTTATTTAATTCCCAGTTGTATTCGTTAAATGTAACAGTTGCATTGTCATTTACCTTTACATCCGAATATTTATTTATAAATTCTATAAGTTTTGTGTTGTCTCCACCAAAATCTACTTTATACCAATCAAATATCTTAGATAATACTACTTTGTCAGCAGCTATTTTGTTTTGAGATGTATTGGCAAGAAAAGCTTTAGTTTGTTTGGTTAAATACCTCTGAATGTTGTCTTCTGTCCAAGCTTTGTTCATTATTTTAGGACAAGATTTTGCCGCACAATTTACTGCAAAATGTATTCTTGGTTCGTTATATTTTGGTCTAATGATTTTGTTTTCAATCACATTAAGCGTGTAGCTTGTTCCACCTAAATTAATCAGTTTTAAATCCCAAGGTTTTCCTCCGTTCAAGTCTTGTATTGATTTCAAAGGATAATTATCTGTGATTAGTTTTACTGTTACTGCATTGTACACATTTATCCAATAAGCCAATCTCTTGTTTTTATTCCAAGAATCTACCTTACTATAAATGGATTGTAATTCCTTGATGTACTTATCCAATTCAGCTTTTTCGGTTTTGAATCCTGCGTAATTTACTTTTCCCGAAGAGGAAACGTATTTTTTTAATAAATCATCCCAAGTTTTGTGAATTTCTGCTTTTACTTGTGGCACAGATTCAACTACTTTTTCAATCACAGTTTCTTCTATCACTTCAGGTATTGTAGTCTCTACAGTTGGTAGTTCTTCAGTAATCTCTACTTCTTCTATAACTTCTACTTTCTCTGCAATTTCTGCTTTTTCTTCAATTACCAAGGGTTCGGTTTGCGAAATAGTGGTAGAGTCAAAATTAGATTCTCTTCCGATATAATCTGTAGTTATAGGTTGTGCAACTGTCTCAATAGTTTCTGAACTATGGGTTACTTGTGCAATTTCGTTTTTTGTCGATTGACTTTCATTTGAACACCCAATTAAGGCAATCAATAAAAAAGAAACTAAGAATGTTGATTTCATAAATTTAGAATTAGTATTTCTTTTTATCGGAAAGAAGTAATTGTACTTACATAAATATAAGGAAAATTACCCTAATACTAATTCAATCTCCTATTGAATCACGATTCCCAAATTAAATCCAGTGTTTTGAAAAGCATTTCTACCATTCAATACGTAGGATATTCCTCCAAAACCTCCAATGTGCTTTGTGAAAGGGTAAAAAACAGTTCCTCCAATTTTGTTGTAACTGAATCCCAAACTAGGAAATCCTCCTTGTGAAGAAGGGTTTAAATCGCCCACTCCTCGGTAATTTGTGCCTCCAAAAGCTTCTAAATATTCAAACCAAACATCTGCATATATTTTTCCTGCGTACCCAATTTTTATGGCAGAAGAAACAGCATTGGGTGTAGGTTGTGCTTTCAAATAATACCCAGCTTGCAAGGCAGCAAAGAATTTATTGTTGAAGTTTTGTTGAACCACAGCTCTAAAATCACCCGCAACCGAGTGTTGTCCCAAAGCATGAGTTCCAGCAATTTCGTAATCGCTCATAGGAAAAATGAAACCTGAAGCAGCAATTAAATTGATTGTCCCAATTTTATTTTCCTTTTTTAACACTTCATATTTCACATAAACAGATCCATCTTGTAATCCTGTTCTAGCTCCAATATTTACATTCAAATACGGTAAACCTACTTGCACATTTAATTTATCTAGAATCCCGTAAGAAGCAAATAAACTAATAGCATTTGTAGTTCTGGTAACATCTATAGGGTTTGTTCCGGCAAATAAAGTAGAAGCTTTTTCTAATGAAAAAGAAAGTCCTACAGCATATTTCTGTTTCTCTTTCATGTACCCGTCAATTGGCCCTTGAGCAAAAACAGTAGTACTAAGGAACAATAGAATAATAAGCTTTTTCATAAATTAGGGGTTACGTGAATAGAAATCAAATCCACCTTTGGTATCATAAAGTTCCAGCTTTTTATACTGACTCATGTGATCTCTGTGAGTTATTTTAGTAACAAAATAGGCTTTTTTGTCTATTTCTCCCTCCAATAACCATAAATTTATTTCTGTATTAAGATCTATCACATTAAAATCCTTCTTATCTGCCAAGTTGTTTTTATAAGTTGCATTTACCTTAGCCATCCCACTTTCTGGATTTTGAGGTTTTACTTTGGCATAAAAATAATGCGCATAACTTTTAAACCCAATTGTAGTTACATAAACGTCTTCGTTTGCTATGGATTCGTAAAATTCTATAGCAGGACCTTGCGAGAATTTTTCGATTTTTGGAACCACAAATATGGCATACAACAACAATGTAAGTCCAGATGCTAGCGCAATTGTTTTAAGGAATTTTGAGATGTTGTTTTGAGATAAAAAACGGTAAGAAATAACTAATCCTACCAAGAATAAAACGCCAATTAAGAATTCCCAACCTTGCCAGTTCATCTCCGAATTGAATGAAGCTACAGCAAAATCATCCTTTATATAAGGGGTGATAAGTTTATGGTTTTTGAATAGAATAGGAGTGGCAGTCAATAAAATTCCGAAAATTGAACCAATGGTAAGGAAAGTGATTTTTATAGCTTTAGAAATTTTAAAATCTCCGTTTTTACTGTAAGAATAAAGTACGATAGCTGCCAAGAATGAAAGCGGTAAGTAACTCATAGAAGAGTAATGTACAATCTTAGTTTTTACAATAGTGAACAAAATCATAACTACCCAAAATAAGATTTTCATCCAAAGAGTAAAATCATAAGGTACTTCTTGTTGGCGTTTTCTGAAGGCAGGTAAAGCCAAAATAGACATTGGGAAACATCCCAATAATACGACTACAAAATGGTAGTAAATAGGTTGTTCGTGACCTGCCACAGGCTCGGTAAGTAGTTCTATTTGGTATTGAACAAACTCTATAATAAACCAAGGACTATTGGTTATTGTTTCGTAACCAAACCATATAAATGTAACGGCCAATGAGCTTAAAAAGAAAATAATAACTCCTGCAATTGGAATCTTTACTTTTCCTTTTCTAATAATGATAAACGTGATGAATGTAAGTAATAATAGGAGTAGAGCTACAGGTCCTTTGGTAATGATTGCCATTCCCAAAAAGATTCCGGCAACTAATGAGTTTCTTTTTCTTACGGTTGGTTTCTGTAGCGTAAGTATTAAAAAATAGATAGAAAGGAAGATAAAAAAATTGAAGAATGGATCTATAATTCCAGATTTGAAATAAAGATGAGGAAGAAAAGAAGCCAAATAAACTAAACTCCATATCATTCCAAAATTCTCTGAAACTAGTTTTTTACCAATTTTGTATAAAACCAAAAGAGAGATTACACCTAATAAAGCATTGGGGAATCGTGCAGCAAACTCATTGATACCAAATAACTTCATAGAAATTACTTGAAGCCAAAAGAAAAAAGGCGGTTTTTCCCAAAACGGTTCGTAATTGATTTTTACTCTGAAAAAATCTCCAGTCTCAATCATCTCCCTTGCCGATTCGGCAAAGTTTATTTCATCCCAATCAAAAAGGTGTACTTGACCTAAAAATGGAAAAAAAAATAGTATCCCTATTCCCATAAGGAACAGTATGTTTTTTTGATTTAAACTCATTATTTTAATTTGAAAATTGGTTTCAAAGCCCATTTTCCATATTTAATTTTATCAAAAAAGTAATATAAAATAAATGTGGCAAATGTTCCAATAGTAGCGCCTGCCAATACATCTTCGAAGAAGTGCTGAGAAAGGTAAACTCTAGAGTATCCAATGATTATTGCTATTATTCCATATACATACCCCGAATATTTTTTTGTAGATATTAAGGCAAGAAAACAAAATAAGGTAAATGCAGCTGTGGTGTGTCCCGAAGGAAACGAATTATTTGAAAGTTGGTGCAATCCGTATTCACTAGAGATAAGTCTAAAATCAGAATTATCGAAAGTTGGACGCATGGCTTCTGTAAATATCTTTCTTTTTAATATAAAAGTAATTAAGGCGGTAGTGGCATAAATTAATAACCCATTAATAGCCCATTTTGCACCTTTAAAAAACAAAATCCCTATAATAACAAGGAAAGAAAACCATTCTACCACTTTAGTAGAATAGAAGAAAAAGCCATCAAAAAACAAGTGGTAATATTGATTGGCCATTAGCTGAGCATCATGCTTTCCGTATACGTTAAGTATACAAATAACAGCAATAGCAAATAAGAAATAGATGCTAAGGAATGCTTTGTTGTTTTTAATAAGTGTTATCAAAATTATTTAAGTAATTTCCAGTTGTATACTCCAATTCTAGTAAAGAAATGCTTGAAAGAAGTTCCTAAAACTCCAAACCCATAAGTCATACTTCTTTTGAAGTTGATAGAAGAGGCTTCATCAAAATACTTTGTAGGACAAGTAATTTCTGCTATTTCAAAATCTTTGTAAATGATTTGTGACAACATTTGATTGTCAAATACAAAATCATCAGAATTGTCATTGTATTTAATTGCTTCTAATACTTCTTTAGAGAACGCACGGTAACCTGTGTGGTATTCCGATAGTTTTTGACCCACTAAAATATTCTGTGTTAAAGTCAAAAATCTATTTGCAATGTACTTATACATTGGCATTCCTCCTTTTAGAGCTCCGTTTCCAAGAATTCTTGATCCCAATACAACAGGATAAACTCCATTTGCAATAAGGTAAGAGATAGAATGAATAAGTTTAGGAGTGTACTGGTAATCAGGGTGTAGCATAATTACTATGTCTGCACCAAGAGCAAGAGCCTTGTTGTAACAAGATTTTTGGTTACCTCCGTATCCTTTATTCTTTTCGTGAATAATCACGTGTTTTATTCCAATTCTTGCAGCAAGTTCACTTGTGTTATCGCTTGATTTGTCATCAACCAATACTACGTCATCCACTATTTCAAAAGGGATTTCCTTGTATGTTTTCTCCAAAGTGTTCTCAGCATTGTAAGCCGGCATCACTACAATAATCTTTTTTCCGTCTATCATTCAATCAATAATTTGATGCAAATATAAGGAAAGCTAAACAAATAAAAATTTCTTTACGTGATATCAACAATTTGGTTGTAATATTTTCATTTTTCGTAATTGTAGCTTCGATATATAGTGTTATCTTTGTTCTATAATTTTTAAAAACACACAATGGCTAACAATATACTAAAAGGAAAAAGAGGAATTATTTTTGGAGCACTTAACTCGCAATCTATTGCTTGGAAAGTAGCTGAATTGGCACATGCTGAAGGAGCTGAATTTGTTTTGACAAATGCACCAATCGCAATGAGAATGGGAGAAATTAACGAGCTTGCAGAAAAAACTGGATCTCAAGTTATTCCTGCTGATGCAACTTCAAACGAAGATTTGGAAAACTTAATTACTAAAGCTCAAGAAATCTTAGGAGGAAAATTAGATTTCGTTTTGCACTCTATTGGTATGTCTCCAAATGTTAGAAAAGGAAAACACTATACAGATTTGAATTACGATTGGTACCACAAAACTGTAGATGTATCTGCAATGTCATTTCACAGAACATTACAAATTTGTAAAAAACAAGATGCAATTAACGAATGGGGATCTGTAGTAGCTTTAACTTATATTGCTGCACAGAGAATATTTCCTGATTATAGTGATATGGCAGATGCTAAATCTATGTTAGAGTCTATCGCAAGAAGTTTTGGTTACCATTACGGAGCAGCCAAAAAAGTTAGAATCAATACAATCTCTCAATCACCAACTGTTACAACTGCAGGAAGTGGAGTAAAAGGATTTGATGAATTCATTAACTATTCTGAGCAAATGAGCCCATTAGGAAACGCAAGTGCAGAAGCATGTGCAGAATACACAGTGGCAATGTTCTCTGACTATACACGTTACGTAACTATGCAAAACTTATTCCATGATGGAGGATTTTCTGCAACTGGTGTAACTCAACAAGTAATAGAAAAGTTTGGTAACTAGGGTATAAACCATATCCCATGAAAAATTTAGTATTAGCTTCATTTCTTTTAATGTTTATCTCCCTTGGCTTTGGTCAGGGAGAAGGAAGTGTTTTTAGTTCTACCGGAAGAGGGGTTTCTACCACTTTTGTTACGGATTATCAAGCCTTAGGAATTAATCCTGCCAACTTAGGTTGGTCCAAAGAATTTAAAGGGAAAACGCTAGTATTTGGATTTATGGAAACTGGATTTTCTACCAGTTCCAAAATATATAACAATGAAGTTGTTAAAGATGTAAGATCATTTCCATTGAATTTTGGAGTAGATGGATCGAGAAATTATAACGATTTCAAAGAATTATCTACTGATTTACAAGATGGACTTAGGTTTGATTTTGATTCACGATTATTTGGAATAGCTGTAACCACCAATAGATTTGGTGGTTTTGCTTTTTCTATAAACGAAAGATATTCTATGGATATTGGATTGTCAAAGGACTTTGCAGATATAGTTACTTATGGTTTTGCAGCTCCTTATTTTGATTCTTTGGTCGTGGAAAACGGAGGAAATGTTTATACCGTTTCTAATACACCAACTAATTACGATTCATTGCAAAATGATACGGCTACAACTATTCAGTTTGGTAAAACATCCAACCCCAAGACAGTGCCAGAACTAATGGAAGGTACCGAATTAAAAGTATCTTGGATAAGAGAATTTAATTTTGGGTACGGTAGGCAACTCATAAAGAATGAGAAATTTGGTCTTTATGGTGGGATAGGAATAAAATACCTAACTGGAATGGCCGTGTTTGATTTGGAGAGTTCTCCTACCAATCTTTCTGCATTTTTAGCTTATTCGCCTAGTTTTAGTTCAATGTCGGGAGCAGGTTTATTCTCTACTAGTTCGTTCAAATTGGCATTGCCAAAAGCATCAGGAACAGGGTATGGAGTAGATTTAGGAGTGAATATTAAAGCATTTAAAAGAATAAAATTAGGAATTGCCGTAAACGATATAGGAAGTATTACTTGGAGAGAAAATACGTATAATATATTGACAGATACAGCTCTTAATAATTTTAAAGTAGGAGGTTTATATCAAAACCCTTCGGCAAGTTCGTCAGGTTCAGCAGCATTTGATAGTATATTAAATAGCTTAGTGAACATTCAAAGTGGTAACTTTGAAAGAAAAGTAGGATTAGCTACCAATTTGAGATTGGGAGCAAGCATACAGTTTGGTAAAATATTAGAAATTGGGGCAGAGATGATTGCACCTTTAAATACAAATCCAGGAAATTATAAATATTCCTTGTTTTCTGCAGGAGCAGATTTAAAACTAGGTCCTATTATTTTATCGGGAGGAGTAGTAGTACAGAATGAAGAGATATTACGAGTGCCAGTAGGATTTGTAATAGCTCCGGGAAAAGGAAGGTATGAAATGGGAGTTTCAACAAGAGATATACTTTCAATTATAAACTTTAATACAGTAGACAAACCAATGATATCTGCTGCATTTGGATTTTTAAGATTTAGAATATAAGATTATGGGAAATGATGCGATAGGATATTTTTTTATTATATTACTTGTGCTAATAATAGCACCTTTAGTATTTTGGGTATTATCCATGTTATATGCTTGGGTAAAATGGCTGTTTAATGACAAGAAAAAACTGAATGATAGCTTTTCTTTTATGGAAGAAATAGAAAACCCAATAAAAGACGAATACACGTTACAATACAAATTGGGACAAGCTTCTAAGGTGATTTTGGCTATTACAGATTTTAACTTAAAAGTATTGAAACAGTTAACTGACGAAGAAATGGAAAAAGGAGTACATACTTATACCTTAAATTCTTCGTTATTATCAAATGGGAAATATTTTATTCAATTGACAACAAACAACCAGGTAATAACAAAACAAATAATAATTGATAACTAAATTGATATATAAACTTGCATTGGCATTTATGCTAATTACGGCTATTCCTCAGTTTTCTTTTTCACAAGAAGATAACGATATGGATATACAGCCATTTAGTAATTTTTTGATCAAGACAAACTTTAGGATTCCGTTTACTAGAAGTAACGAATTCATGAAAGAAGTAAGTTCTGGAGTGGCAGATGTTCAAGGAAGTTTTAATTATTCGTTCTATAAAAATGTATATGTTGGAGTAGGATATAGGTATGCTTATTTCAAATTATCCGAAACAAAACTAAATTCTGCAGCACAGAATCAGTTTAAAGGAATAATAGAACAACAAGGATTTTATGGGGAGTTGAGTTACTTTTTTGATTTATATGAAAACTTCTCGATAGAAGCTAATTTTCAAGTAGGACAAGAAATTACAAGCGGAAACTCTGCATTATGTATTGCAAATGGAGGTAAAACATCAGAAAGAGGAGTTTTTTATTCTCCTAATTTGAATTTTTACTTAAAAACAGAAGAAGTATTTTCTTTTTACTTCTCTATGGGGTATAATTTTTCTACTACAAGATTTACCCCAGAAACAGTTTGTGCCGAATCTTTTCCAGATTTTGATGAGATTGATTACCAAGGTAATTACCGTCATTTAAATATTGGATTTGGGATAGGAATTACTTTAATAAAACCAAAGCCTTAGTGAAAATTGGAATAATATCAGATACCCACGGGCATCTGGATGAAAGTGTTTTTGAATATTTCAAAGACTGTGACGAAATATGGCATGCTGGAGATATTGGAGACCTAGCCGTTACGGATGCACTAAAGAAATTCAAAAGATTGAAATGTGTATTTGGAAACATAGATGGTGCAGAAGCCAGACGAGAGTTTAAAGAAACCATACGATTTACTGCAGGAGGACTAGTTGTGATGATGACCCACATTGGCGGAAGGCAATATGTTTATACACCAGAATTAAGAGAAAATCTAAAAAGAAATCCACCCGATATATTTGTATGTGGACATTCGCATATATTAAAAGTAGGTTACGACAAGCGCTTTGGATTTTTGTATATCAATCCAGGAGCAGCAGGAATTCATGGAATTCATAAAGTGAAGACCTTAATTCGTTTTGATATTGTAAATAAAAAACCTCAAAACATGGAGGTAATCGAAATAGGCAACCGTGCATAATTACATTCGTTATGAGCAAGGACAAATGTTGTAAAAAAAAGTGCTGTAAAAAGTACAAAGAGAAGAAGAAGGAATACTGTAAAAAGTGTCCTAAAACTTGTTCTATTTGCATTGAAAAAAAGTCCAAAAAGAAATCTAAAAAGAAGACATAACCAAAAATCTTTACCGAATGAAACAGGCATTGCTCTATTTACTAATATCCATTTGTGCCTTGCAAGGATATTCACAATCCAAAAATGTTCTATTTGTAGGTAACAGCTACACAGGAGTAAATAATTTACCTTTACTTACAGCACAATTAGCAGGTTCAGCAGGATTTAATTTAAATCACACTGCTCATACTCCGGGAGGAGCACAATTAAATCAGCACATTGCCAATACAGCAATTACAAGTTCTATATTTAATAATAAATGGGATTATGTAGTGCTGCAGGAGCAAAGTCAAAAACCTTCATTTGGTCACGCTTCGGTTTCGGCAAATGTATATCCTTATGCAAAAAGACTATGCGATACTATAAGAATGAGTGATTCGTGTACTCAACCCATTTTTTACATGACTTGGGGAAGAAAATTTGGAGATGCAGGAAATTGTCCTATAGCTCCTTGGTTGTGTACCTATGATGGAATGGACAGTGCTTTGGCTGAGAGTTATAATACAATGGGAAAGCAAAATGATGCTTTTGTATCGCCTGTAGGAGCTGTTTGGAATTACATAATCAAAAATCATACGAGTATAAATTTATATTCTTCGGATAATTCTCACCCAAGTATGGCAGGATCTTATGCTGCCGCTTGTACTTTCTTTACAGTAATTTTTAGGGCCGATCCTACAACCATTACCAATAATTCTAGTTTGTCTGGTGCAGATGCGTTGGCAATAAGAAATGCAGTGAAATTGGTTTGTTACGATAGTTTATCCAAATGGAATATTGGTAATTTTGACCCAGAAGCTAGTTTTAGTTACAATCAATACGGAGGCACAATTGTATTTACAGATTCATCCAAAAGAACAGACTCACGCACTTGGGATTTTGGAGATGGAGCCTTTTCTTCTTTGGCAAATCCAACTCATAGCTATACCTCAAATGGTGTTTATACAGTTAGTTTAATTTCAGAAAAATGTGGAATTACTGATACAGCAAGTTCTATCATTACAATTGGTACAGTTGGTTTAGATGAGCAAGTTGGTTCGTTTTTTACACTATATCCTAATCCAAACAATACAGGCTATGTTACAATTAATTCTAGTGAAGTTACCAAGTCAGAACTAAGAATTTATTCGGCAGAAGGTAAATTTATAGAATTACTTAAAATGCAAAATGGAACTACCAAGATTGACTTATCTCAGTATGATACAGGATTGTATTTTGTAGAGATAGAAGTAGAAGGGAAAAGAAGAGTAGAAAAATTAATTCTTTATTAAGGATTGCAATTTTTTGTAAATAAAATCTGTTTTTTTATTCGTATCCAAATCAATTAAACTTATTTTTGAATAATGGCGATTTCAAAAAAAATAATTGGTCTACTTATTCTATTACTAGCTTTGTCTTTCTTAGGAATTGCATTGGGCTCGGTATTAGTTCCTCTAGACACAGAAAACGAAATTATTTTTAGATTAAGAATCCCAAGAACACTTACAGCAATTATTGCAGGTGCAGGAATCTCTGTAGCCGGTTTACTAATGCAAACTTTGTTTCGCAATCCACTTGCAGGACCTTCTGTTTTAGGAATTTCATCAGGATCTACCTTGGGTGTTGCTGTTGGTATATTTGCAATTAATGTAATGGGATTTTCGATATTTAGCGATAAATTATCCATTTCTGTTTTGGCGATTATTGGGGCCTTATCGGTTACATTTTTATTGTTATTCGTTTCAAAATTTCTAAAAAGAAGTAATACACTGCTTATTGTAGGATTAATGGTAGGCTATTTTGTTTCTTCTGTAGTGAATGTATTTAGTTTCTATGGAGATAAAACAGATTTGCAATCTTTTGTTTATTGGGGATTGGGGAGTTTTAATAAAGAAATAGATTATGCTACTTTATTGTATTATTACCTTCCTGTATTGCTATTAATATTTCTTATTTTCTTTATCCAGAAACCTTTAAATCTTTTGCTAATGGGCGAAAAATATGCTGTTTCTATGGGGTTGGATTATAAGAAGACTCGATTAATTATTATTTTAATTGTGGGGTTATTGGTAGGATTAATAACTGCATTGTGTGGTCCCATTGCATTTTTGGGAATTGCAACTCCTCACTTGGCAAGAAACTATATAAAGAAATCGGATCACAAATTGGTAATCCCTTTCACTTTGCTAATAGGAGCAAGTTTGGGCTTAGTATGCGATATAATATCTAGATTGCCTGGTCTTGATGGATCTTTGCCGTTAAATGCCGTAACAAGCTTTATTGGTGCTCCAATTGTGGTTTGGATAATCTTTAAAAACAAAATGGCATGATGAAAGAAGAAGTTTTATCGTTTCATGAGTTAGAAATTGGATACCCTTCCAATGCTTTGTCTGCACCCATTAACTTATCCATTTGTGAAGGAGATTTAATTGCGCTTATGGGTTTGAATGGAGTAGGGAAAACAACCCTTTTCAAAACTATACTGAAAGAACAAGCACCCTTAAATGGTGTAATAAAATTTAAAGGAAAGGAATTAAAGATTTCAGATTTACAACATGCAATAGGAGTAGTGTATACCGAAAGAACTCATATTTTTGGATTTACCGTAAGGGATTTAATTGCAATGGGAAGAATGCCGCACACCAATCGTTTTGGTAAATTATCGGATAAGGATAATGCAATTATAGATTCTTACATTACACAACTAGAACTAGGGCCAATTGCCAATAAACAAATTGATAACTTGAGTGATGGTCAGTTTCAAAAAGTGATGATTGCAAGAGCATTGGCACAGGAAACACCCATTATTTTATTGGATGAACCTACCGCTTTTTTGGATGTGAAAAACAAATTAATGATTTACAATTTGTTGAAGAAATTGGCAAAGGAACAAGGGAAAACAATTTTGGTTTCTACCCATCATATCGAGTTCTGCAATAAGTTTTGCAACAAAGCATTTTTATTGAAAGATAAAAAGCTAACAGAAAAGAAAGCCACAGAAATTACAGAAGAAGATTTCGATTAATTGAATAACTCCAGCAAACTCTTCATAACCTCAGCCTTCTCCGAATAGCCATTCTTTTTGTAAGAAAAAATAAGATTATTTATCATTCTTCTAATGATATCCTTGTTGGTGCAAGGCGAATAAAATTCTTCTTTTTGAGGAAGTTTTAATTGAGTAATGAAATAATCTATTTCACCTTTATCTATCAATGATCCTTTGCTAAACGGATTTATGTAAATCAATACATCTTCACTTTCCATTTCGGTAAGATGCACATTTGTATTTTGTTCATCCAAAAAGCATAATACAAAATGACTAGGTAGGTTTACTCCATAAATAGGAAAACCAAGATCTTGTGTTACCAATAAATACACAATAGATAGAGAAAGAGGATTACCTTTTTTACTTTCTATCACATTGCTTAAAAAAGAGCTGTGGGGAGAATGGTAGTTTTTTTTATTCCCAGAGAAACCATATTCTTCAAACAATATTTTATTGATGATCTTAATAATTTCGAAACTCGTAAGGTTATTGTTTACCTCCAGCCAAATGTCTTGCTTTATTTTTTCAATGGTTGCAACTATTGGCTTTATATCCAAATCGGGATATTGAAACTGATTAATGAGCAAAGCACCTTTAAGCAAATCGGGATCTTCCGATTGTACCCATTTTTCTAAATCATTGTAAGTAGCATCAAACTGAATTTGTTGTATTATTTCTTCAATTCTACTTTGCGATTCATGGTTCATTGGGTTATTCTCCCAATATTCTTCAAGAAATGGAATAGTCTCTTCTCCCAATGACATGATTTTATTTTTCACCTCATTGTAAATAAACTCGTCAGGATCGTCTAACAAGCTTATCAAAGCTAATATTTCTTGGTTGTTGAGCACAGTGTTTTGGTCTATTTACCTTAATTACGTTTGTAAATGTAAAAAGGTTAGGGCAGTGCTAAACGCAAGTAGTTATAGTTTTATGCACATCTAACTGTTTATTTTATAGTATATTTGAAACCATGATTTTTAAGAAAAACCTAAACTATCTCCTTTTTATATTTTCCCTACTGGGCTATTTTTTTCTGTACTACGGCATAGAAAGAGATGAGTTTTTTAAACTGATTGCTGGAGTAGTAATTCTGGGAGTTTCTTATTTCTATTGGTTAAAGTCTAGTGCTTTAACGATTAAGCAAATTCTAGTTTTTGCTCTTGTATTTAGAGTAGTTCTACTGTTTGATGCACCTAATTTTTCTGACGATTACAACCGTTTTTTATGGGATGGAATTGTACTTAACGAAGGGATGAATCCTTACGAAAATACACCAAATCAAATAGTGAAGGAAGGGTTAATTGACAATAAAAACTTAACAAGTTTATACGATAATCTCAATTCTCAAGGTTATTACACGGTATATCCACCGTTAAATCAGTTTTTCTTTTCGGCTTCATTCTTTCTATCAGGCAACAATTGGCAACTGGGATTATTCTTCATGAAACTCATAATCTTACTGTTTGATATGGGGCTAATTTATATTCTCATGCTCATTCTTAGGAGGATGAAACTAAAAGAAAATTTAGCGCAAATCTATGCCCTCAATCCACTTGTAATAATAGAACTCACAGGGAATGTGCATTTCGAAGGAGTAATGATTTTCTTTTTGTTCTTAGGTATTTATACACTAATGAATAATAAGGTTTTGTTAGCCTCAGTTTTCATAGGGTTGGCTATAAGTGTAAAATTAGTTCCGTTACTGCTTCTACCTTTGTTTCTCCCTTTATTAGGATTCAAAAAAAGTATAAAACTTTACCTAGGAATAGGGATAACATCTATTATTTTAGTTGTCCCGTTTATTTCACAAGCCGTAATCGATAATTTTAGTGAAAGTTTAAACCTATACTTTCAATCGTTTGAATTTAATGCCAGTTTTTATTACGTTTTCAAATCTATCAGCTACTATTTTATAGGGTATAAATCCAGCAGTATTGGAGTGTTTTCTCCCATGATTGTATTTGGTACTGCTTTGTTATTTACTTTTTTAATCTACAAAAAGAAGAAATCAGAAACTTTGGAGTTTGACATAACCTTATTTGCCCAATTTGCCTCCAGTCTGTTATTTGTTTTTTATTTATTGGCCTCTACTGTTCATCCTTGGTATGTGATTAATATTTTGGTTTTTTCTGTTTTTATTAAAAATAAAGCTTTTGTATTGTGGTCATTGTTAGCTTTTATAAGCTATTTTGCTTACAGTAATTATGTAGTGGAATTGGCTCCCAATGGAGATTTTCATCAGTTTAATTTGTATTATGTTTTGGTTTTTATAGAATACTTAGTTGTACTGTTTTGGTTTTTATTTGACTTAAAAAAAAGTAGAGTTAAAGCGATTAATTAGCGATTAATTGGATTTGGTATTTTTCTCATTTTAGACGTTATCAACATATCTAATTATTTGTTAATTTCTAATAAATGGATAATTTCCTCACTCAGTATAATTTAATTAATTTTAGTGCGTTACATCCTTGTAATCACTAATTTTTAATAAAACTATTCCATGAAAAAACTACTCTTTTTCTCACTTATTCTTACCTTAATTTTCTCTTGTGGAAACGGGGTTAAAGAAGAAATCTCTAGCAACCAGGCGTTTTCTAGTTTCATATCTGCTTATACATCTGGTATAATTACCAAAAACTCTACCATTAGAGTAAAACTTACCGAAAGTGTAGGAGATGATTTTGATATGGGAAAAGAAATGGATAATTCTATATTCTCTTTTTCGCCAAGTATAAAAGGGAAAACAAATTGGGTAGATAATAGAACCTTGGAGTTTGTTCCAGAGAATGGATTACAACCAGGAACGGATTACATTGTAAACTTCAATCTTAAGGAATTGAAAAAAGTTCCTGCTGAGTTAGAAAAATTTGTATTCAAATTTAGAACAATCACTCAGAGTTACCATTTATCCGTAAATGGATTAAAAACAACTTCATCATCCAACAAAGGAATTCAAGAGCTAGATGGAATTATTTCTTTTGCAGATGCAGTTGATTCTGTATCGGTTTCAAAAGGATTTAGTGCAACTCAAAACGGAAATGAATTGCCAATTGCTTTTATCGAATTGCCAAACAATGAATACCGTTTTGTAATAGGAGAGATTACAAGAGAGAAAAGTGCAGACTCTGAAATTGAACTTAAGTTTAATGGAGAAGCTGTAGGAGTTGAAAATGATTACACACAAACTTATACCGTATATTCTCAAAAGTCATTCAGAATATCAGAATCTAAAGTTATTCAATCGCCACAGCAGTATGTAAATATTCATTTTACGGATGAACTAAAACCTGATCAAAATTTAAATGGATTAATAACCCTAAAAGAATCAGGAAACTTGGAGTTTGTAATTGATGGACATGATGTAAAAGTATATCCTTCTTCACAAATTACTGGAGTGAGTGAAATACAAGTTTATGCAGGAGTAAAAAACAAAGAAGGGTTTAAACTAGGGAAAGACTACATCAATGAATTGACTTTTGAAGCCCTTAAACCAGATGTGAAGGAATACGGAGAAGGAGTAATTATACCAAGTGAAGGGAAAATGATATTTCCTTTTGAAGCCGTAAATTTAAAAGCGGTAGATGTTGTTCTTACTAAGATTTATGAGAATAATTTATTGCAATTTTTTCAAGTGAATAGCCTTTATGGTTCAGAGCAATTGAAACGTGTGGGAACTAAGATTATCACAAAAAAATTAAACTTAGCCAAAACAGGAGTAAACCTTAATCAATGGAATAGATTCTCAATTGATCTATCTTCTGTGATAGATGAAAAAGACGGAGCTATTTATCAAATTCATATCCGATTCAAAAAAGAATATTCTAATTATGGTTGTGAAAAAGAAGAGGGAGAAAGCGACCTAGCCGAATTTGAATCTGTAAGTACAGAAAAAGAATGGAGCGAAGAAGAGTGGGGAACTTACGACTATGATTACTATGACGATTATGATTATTACGAATACGATTATAATTACAGTGAAAGAGAAAATCCTTGCCATTCTATGTATTATAGAAACAGAGGATTTACAAAGAATATAATTCTATCTAATATTGGAATCATTGCAAAAGCAGGAACTGACAATACATTACACGTAATAGTAAATGATATTAATACTACGGTTCCAATGGCGGGAGTAGATTTGGAGATTTATAATTTTCAACAACAACTTATTGGTACAATAGGAACAGATGGAGAAGGAATGGCTGCTATTCAATTGGATGAAAAACCATTTGTAGTGATTGCATCCAAAGGTCACCAAAGGGGATACATAAGACTAAGAGATGGAGAATCATTATCACTTTCTAAATTTGATGTAAGTGGAAGCACGGTTCAAAAAGGGGTTAAAGGATTTGTATATACCGAGAGAGGAGTGTGGAGACCAGGAGATTCTATTTATCTATCTTTTATGCTAGAAGATAAGAATGAGGTATTGCCTAATAATCACCCTGTAGAGTTTACTCTTCATAACCCAAAGAATCAATTAATCACAAGGAAGGTTAGAACAACTTCGGTAAATGGAATTTATGATTTTAGAACAGCTACAAACCAAGAAGCTTTGACAGGAAATTACCGAGCACAAATAAAAGTTGGGAACAGAAAATTTGTTCGTTATTTGAAAATTGAAACGGTAAAACCTAATAGATTAAAAGTTAAGTTAGAAACAGAGAAATCATTTATTTCTAAAAAAGACAAAACAGAATTAGGCTTAAAGGTAACTTGGCTACATGGTTCACCTGCCAATAAGCTTAAAGCAAAAGTAGATGTATCCATAGATCAATCAGGTACAGGTTTCGATAAGTTTAAGGGATTTTTGTTTGATGATCCTACCAAGCGATTTAGCTCTAACGATTACACAGTGTTTGAATCTCGTTTGGATGAGAATGGGGAAGCTAAATTTCCATTAAAAATAAATGTAAAATATGCTGCGCCAGGAATGCTTAATGCACATTTTACAACCAAGGTATTTGAAGAAGGAGGTGGATTTTCTATCAATAGAAAATCTATGAAATACTCGCCTTATACTTCTTATGCAGGAGTAAAAGTACCAAAGGGAAGTTTGTACTCGGGTACGCTAGAGATAGACAAAACTCACAAAATAGAATTGGCCAATGTAACAGAAGAAGGGAAACCGTTATCTGCCAATTTGGATGTAAGGATTTATAAAATAGAATGGAGGTATTGGTGGGATAGATACGACAATGATTTGTCTAGTTTCTTAACTCGTTCGGGAACAAGAGCTCTACAGACTGAAAACGTAAAGATTAAAAACGGAAAAGGATCTATCGATTTTAAACCAACCCAATGGGGAAGGTATTTGATAATTGCAAAAGATAAAAACTCTGGTCACTCTACAGGAAAAATTTTCTATGCAGACCAAAGGTATTGGGGAAGATCCAATGAAATGGATAAGGAGTTTATGACTATGCTTGCTTTCTCTACAGACAAAGAGAAATATAACGTAGGCGAAGAAGTAAAATATTCTTTCCCATCTATAGAGGGAGGAAGAGCTTTAATTAGTGTAGAGAATGGATCTAAGATTGTTCAGAAAATGTGGATTAAGACTTCTGACAAAGAAACAAAAGGTTCATTTAAGGTAACTGCAGAAATGACTCCAAACGTGTATGTGCATATTACCATGTTGCAGCCACACAAAAATACTTTGGATGATGTGCCATTGAGAATGTATGGAATTGTTCCTATCTCTATAGAGAACGAGAACACTCATTTAGTACCTGTAATTACAATGCCAGATGTATTGCGACCAGAAACTACGGCTACTATAAAAGTAAAAGAGAAAGACGGAAAACGTATGTCTTATACTTTGGCTATTGTAGATGAAGGACTCTTAGATTTAACAGGGTTTAGAACACCAGATCCTTGGAATACTTTTTATGCTCGAGAAGCACTAGGAGTTAAGTCTTGGGATATTTATGACCAAGTAATGAATGCATTTAAACTTGAACAAGATAAGATTCTTGCAATAGGTGGAGGTGGTGAAATAAACATGGATAAGAAAAGTGCCAAAGCAAATCGTTTTGTACCTATGGTTCGTTTCATAGGACCTTTCGAATCTAATGGAGGAAGTAATACGCATAAAGTAGAGATTCCAAATTACGTAGGTTCGGTAAGAGTGATGGTAATAGCAGGAGAAGACCTTAAATATGGAAAAGCAGAGAAAACGGTTGCAGTTCGTAATCCATTGATGGTGCTAGGGACTTTACCAAGAGTGGTAGGGCCTAAAGAAGATATTACCTTGCCAGTGGATGTATTTGCAATGGAAAGTCACGTGAAGAACGTTAAATTATCTGTCACTACAAATGACCTTTTTATACTAGAAGATAAAAAACAAAACTTAACTTTTGATAAAGTAGGAGACCAAGTTGTTCGTTTCAAAATGAAAACGGCCAATAAAATTGGATTAGGTAAAGTGAGTATTGTAGCCACAAGTGGAAAAGAAAAAGCAACCTATGAGTTTGAAATAGATGTGAGACCTGCAAATCCTCCAATTACTGATGTACAAGAAACAGTATTGGAAGCAGGACAATCTTGGAATTCGAATGTGGCTTTCAAAGGAATAAGAGGGACGAATAACATAGCTCTTGAAGTTTCTTCATTCCCAGCAATAGATTTGGAAAAAAGATTAAATTATTTGATTCGATACCCACACGGGTGTGTAGAGCAAACAACCTCTTCGGTATTTGCACAATTGTATTTAGATAAATTTACTGAATTGAATTCTACAAGGAAAATTGAAATAGAGAAGAACATAAAAGCAGCTATTTATAGACTGCAAGATTTTCAAACTTCATCAGGAGGTTTCTCTTATTGGGCAGGAGAGAGCAAAACAAACGATTGGGGAAGTAATTATGCGTCTCATTTCTTACTAGAAGCAGAGAAGAAAGGATACACACTTCCTTACGGAATGAAAAAGAAAATGATTTCTTATTTGAAAACAGAATCTAGAAATTGGAGAAAGCCAAGTAGAACGAATAAATACTACAGATACCAAAGTAGTGAGTTAACTCAGTCATACAGACTGTATGTATTGGCATTGGCAAATTCTGCCGAGCTTGGTGCAATGAATAGGCTAAGAGAATACACAGATTTATCTACTACGGCAAAATGGAGATTAGCTGGAGCTTATCAATTGATTAATCAAACATCTACAGCTAAGAAAATGATATTTGATACACCAACCAACATAGAAGACTACACAGAGTTATCTTATTCGTATGGATCGAGCACAAGAGACGAAGCCATGATTCTTGAAGTTCTTAGTATTATGGATGAAAAAGCCAAAGCTGCTACCATTGCCAAGCGTGTAGCAAGCAGGCTAGGCGAAGACAGATGGATGAGTACGCAAACAACAGCTTATTCTCTTATTGGGATGAGTAAGTTTATAGAGAAAAACTCTACAAGCAAGCTGATGAAGTTTAGTTATGAATTGAATGATGGAAAATCTAAATCTATTTCATCAGACAAAACTATTTACCAAGACAGAAGACCTAATGTGAGAAATACTGAAGGGAAAGTTGAGGTAAAAAATACAGGAGAATCTTTATTGTATGTAAGAGTGATAACAGAAGGAATTCCTGTAGAGAGTAATGACTTGGATAAGGATAATAACCTTAAGATGACAGTGTCTTACAAAGATATGGCAGGTAACACTATAGATCCTACAAACATCAAACAAGGAACAGACTTTAAGATGAATGTAACGGTTTATAATCCGGGAATAAAAGGAGACTTAAAAGAAATGGCCTTGTCACAAATATTCCCATCAGGTTGGGAGATTCACAATGCAAGAATGGCAAACTCTACTACGAGTTACGACAATGCCAATTCGTATTACGACTACCAAGACGTGAGAGACGACAGAGTGTATACTTATTTCTCTTTGAGTAGTAATAAGTCTAAAACATTCACCATTCATCTTAACGCAACTTATGACGGTAAATATTACTTACCATCTATCCTGTGTGAAGCTATGTATGACAATTCTATCAGTTCAGTAAAACCTGGAAAGTGGGTTGAGGTTGTTAGGGATTAGTTTTTAAAAGATAATTATGTTTTAGTGTCATTCCCGCGAAGGCGGGAATCTTAAAACGAGAATATTAAGCGAGCTAAACTAACATGTGTCATGCTGTCCCGATAATTATCGGGATTGATTCAGTATCTCTATTCATTGAAATTTTACAAGAGAATTAAATGTGAATTATTCTCTGTGAGATCCTGAACTGAATTCAGGATGACTGATGAAGAAAAAAAGGATAATAGAAATCACATTTAAAACAAAAAGAAAACAACTAGTTATGAAACAATTTTTAATACTTACACTAGCTTTTATTACTTTTACCACATACTCGCAAGACAAGAATAATTATATCCGTTTTAATAACCTAACGGAAGTTGTAGGTACAGAATATGTAATTGCATTCGTTCAAAATAGAGGGAAGGGGATTTCAGCAATCAGTGAACATCTTTTGTTTATTAACACGAATACAGGAGACACAAATAGAATTAATTTTTCCGAAGGAGCCAATATTGGAAAGCCTGAACAAGTAAAAATTGATAATTTAGGAATAAATCTAATTATTATATCGGGAAGAACTATCGACCTAGATGAGAAAAGCGGTATTACTTGGAATGATCCAAAACAAATAATTGTTATTTCTCCAGATGGAAAAGAAAAAACTCAACTAACAGACGACAAGTTTTTTGTAAGTACCTATACAGTTAATAAAAAGACTGGAACTATTGTAATTTCCGGACATAACGACACGAACGGAAACAATAAATACGACAAGACCGATAAAAGTGAAATTTATATTTACGACCTGAAAACATTGAAATTAAAAAGTAAAATTTAGAATGAGATTGCTGTCTCGACTATTCAAGATTAGTATCACTATACATAGAAATATTACCAGAGAATTTAAACGTGAAATATTGTCGCTTTCACATTCCTTTCTTCAAAGGAATGTTAGATAAAAAAATAAAAAAGGAAATAACTTATGATAAAATTAAATTATACAATAAAAGCACTAAGTACATTTTTGTTAATTGCTACTCTTAGCTCTTGTTTGATGTTTAAGGGAACTAATTCCATAACTGAGCCTGCAGAAGTTATTAGTAATACCATATCTGAAGTAAAGGATACCTTGAGCGAAATAGATTTTTTTATTACCGAGTGTGATACGATAAGAAGAAGTAATAAGTTTGGATATGAAAATATACGATTTCAGACCGCTACATTTTCTGCCAAGACTAATATTTATTGTAGTCCAAGGGAGAATAGCGAATTACTAGATGCTATTTCGGTAAATACCGAAGTGAGAGGAAGAAGAATAGTTACATTTAATAATATTATTTGGTTAGAAATCTTTTATGAATCGGGATTGGGATATATAAAACGAGATGATACACGCTCTGGTGTTATAGAGAATTATCACGTATTAGTTATAGAAGGACAAACAAATGAAGGAAAACAAGCCTTAAAACTTTTCAAGAAATATGATTACAATCAAACTAAGGATGAGTTTGTTTTTTCAGAAGTAAATAAATTTAGAACATCAAGTTTGATCAAAAATTGCGAACTAGGAAACCTTGAATACCTAATAAAGTCAGAGACCAAGAAAGATTCATTTAATTTCCATGTAAAAAACATTGAGTTTATAGGAATTGATAATAAATACGA
>CAXIAX010000039.1:0-23005 GCA_964021785.1 uncultured Flavobacteriales bacterium | reverse complement strand
AGAAGAATGCTAGGTTCTGTTGCTCCAATCACTTTAACACCAGGTAAAGTTCATGAAATTGATGTCGCCTATGTTTTCGCTAGAAGTGATTCTGGCCACTTAAAAAGTGTAGATAAATTATATAGTGACATTCAAACCGTGCAAGCGTTTTATAATGATTCTATTCCAACTTCCTGTACAGCCTTTATTTTATCAGAAAAAGAAATAGAGTTCACTACTAATGATGTTGCTGTATTTCCAAATCCTGCCAACAATAGCATTACGATTGAAAACAAAACAACACAAGAATTAAATGCAGAAATAATTACTGTAGATGGCAAAGTTGTAATTTCTCAATTTGAAGTTAATGACAATAATAGAATTGATATTTCTAAATTAAAATCAGGGATATATTTAATCCGTGTAACCAATTCTAATTATCAAGTTATAATAAAAAAACTGATTAAGAATTAACTCTAATTATTAAACCAATCTGTGGCTCTACACTTTCTGCTTTTGTAAGACTCACAGGTAGGTTTATTCTATATTTTTTATCCTGATTATCATTATCTAAAGAATCTTTAGTTGTTGTTTAATAGGTAGGTTTTGATAATCGGGATTAATTAAATTCGTTTTCCTCAGTTTTCTTTTTAAATTTGAGCGTGAAACTAGCAGTAATCATAGTAAATTATAATGTAAAGTACTTTCTTAAGCAATGCTTGGAGTCTGTATACAACTCCAGTGCCCTAAAAGAACTGGAAATATACGTGGTGGATAATGATTCTAAAGATGGATCTGTAGAAATGGTAAGAGAATCATTTCCTGATGTAATTACCATTGCCAACAAAGTAAATGTTGGTTTTTCTACTGCAAATAATCAAGCTATTCGCCAAACTAAAGCCGACTATGTTGTTTTGCTTAACCCCGACACTTTGGTAAAAAGTGACACTTTCGAAAAAGTAATCCAGTTTATGGATCAAACTCCTGATTGTGGAGGATTGGGTGTAAAAATGATTGATGGAAATGGAAAATTTTTACCCGAATCGAAAAGAGGATTACCTACTCCTGATGTAGCTTTTTATAAAATCTTTGGCCTTGCCAAATTGTTTCCTAAATCAAAAAAATACGGAAGGTATCATTTAGGATTTCTAGATAATGACGAAGTTCACAAAATAGATGTTCTCTCAGGAGCATTTATGATGATGAGAAAAGAAACCCTAGATAAGGTTGGTTTGTTGGACGAAGACTTTTTCATGTATGGAGAAGACATAGATTTATCCTACAGAATTACACAAGGAGGTTACAATAACTATTATTACCCCGATACCACAATAATTCATTACAAAGGTGAAAGCACGAAAAAAAGTAGTGTGAATTATGTATTTGTTTTTTATAAGGCTATGGCAATATTTGCTAAAAAGCATTTTGAAACTTCAAAAGCTAGTTTATTCTCCAAACTAATAAAAATTGCAATATTTTTTAGTGCAACTTTAGCCTTAGTAAAACGATTTTTCGAGTTGTTTTTCTTACCTGTTATCGATTTTTGTACCGTTTTCTTTGGATTACACGTGGTAAAAAGAATTTTCCAATCTGATACAGGTCTATTTGATCAGCCGCCACTTATTAATATTTCATTTGCTGTATTTTCATTATTAATATTGATAGCTCTCCATTTTTCTGGAGGTTACGAAAGACCTATCCGACTACAAAAAGTGGTTAAAGGTGTTTTTGTTGGTGCCATTCTCAATAGTATTGTTTATGTGTTTGTTGCAGATAATTATTATTTCACAATTCCAAAAGCTCTACTAGGTATTACTTTCATTATGTTTGGATTAACCTTTGTAAGGTGGGTTCTTCATTTCTTTAAAATCAAAAAATATAAAATCAATTTTTTCAGGAAAAAAATTGCAATTATTGGTGAGAAAAAAGAAAGCGAAAAAGTAAAAGTATTGGTAGAGCATACGCAACTCTATTCCTCTATTGTAGGAACAATATCTCCAAGCACAACTCAAGACGAAGAGTTCCTTGGAAATATAAATAACCTGGATAAACTACAAGATCAATACGGAATTAATGAAGCTATTTTCTGTTCAGAAAACGTAGATTACGACATGGTAATCGATACTTTGGTGAAGTTTAAGGATTCTGATATTCAATTCAAATTAGCACATACCGAAGATATGTTTGTCCTTGGAAGTACCGATTTGAATACTTCTGGAGAACTGCATACTATAAAAGTAAAAGGCATAGAAAGCTCAGAAAATAAAAAGATAAAACGATTATTGGATATTGTTACTGCAATAAAATGCATCCTCTTCTCTCCTATCCTATTCTGGTTTCAACAAGAAAAATCAAACTATTTTAGCAATGTATTTGCTGTCCTTTTTGGAAAAAAATCTATGGTAGGATATACTGGAACAAACATTGAGAATCTTCCGAGAATAAAAAAAGGAATCTTATCATTGAAAGATTCCTTAAATATTGATTTACAAAAAGTAAGTTTAAATAAACTAAATAGAGTTTATGCCAAAGATTATTCTGTGTTTACGGATATAAAAATCATCAAAAGTGGCTTAACTCAATTAGGAAAAGTAGACTAATTGTTTACTTGAAACTTTAAGTTTCCTGATTTAAAGTCTTTATATCTATTCGATAATATAATTAATAGTTTAGTAAATCCATCAAACGCAATTGCTGTTTCTTCAGAGATTTCCTTCTTTTGAATATTAAGGGTAAGTTTTCCAAATAAACCTGTCAAACAGATTTCTATATCACTCATTCCTTGACTTCCCGACTTATCTCTCAATTCTTGAATAAAAGGACCTACTTCGGTATGCACCTCTTGATACTCTGTATCTTCTAATGAAGTTAAAAGAGTATTGTGCAAGAAAGTCATTTCATCCATAGTTTCGTGAACTCTTGCAATGTGTCCCTTTTCTTTTAAGTCATTGCTTTTCATTTCTTCTATTATCTCCAAGTACCATGCTTTCACATCTTCACGGGCTTCAGGAATAGAAGTCATTTGACAAATGTATAATTCGTACACATCTTTAATTTCTAGGTTAAAACTTCTTACTATAGTTTCTACCTGGAACATATACAGAACATATTCTGCAATGTTTTCTTTTTTCTTTTGGTTAGCTATTAACATTTATTTCTTTGTAGAATTTGTTGTTTTTTTATTCTGAGCGTATTCTTTGTTTATAGCATCAATTACATAATTAGATACATCATAATCTGGATTAGAATATAAAAATGCTCCTCCTTCTTGATAAATCATAATAAAATCGAAGCCAAGAGTTTTAGCAAAAGACTGACAGAAATCTTGTAATTTCACATAGTAATCCGACATCTCCTTAGATTTCATAATTAAGAAATCTCTTTTTTGCTCTTCATTTAATTCATACAAAGATTGTTGAGCTGTTTGCTCTAATTTCATAATGTCTTCTTGTAAACCAATCAACTTTGCTTTTTCCTGCTCTGCTTGTGCATCAGTTAATTTTGGCAATGCCAACATTAATTTTGTTTCAGCTGCTTTGTAATCTTCTACTTTCTTTTTGTATTGTCTGTCATAAGATTTTTGTTTCCCTTGAATCTTAGCTTGCAACATTTTCTCTTTAGCTTCAATTCTTGCCTCTACGTCTCTTAACATATCAAGATGAACTGTTAATGAATCATTATTTACATAAGCAATCTTAATAGGCTTAGCTGATATATTAGAATCTAAATTCATAAACTGAGTTAATGAATCTTCAATAGAACTAGCAACTTCGTTTTTTGTTTCTGCAGTCTTTGCCACTGTTGTTTTAGGAGCAGAGAAATGAAGGTAGAACAACACAGCTACTGCTATTACCAATATTACATTCAATATACTTGAGAAATTTTTCATTTTAAATTTTTATTAATTTGGACAAATTTAATACAATAAAGCAAGGATGCAATAATGAACCCTAGAAATGTAATTCCAAACTGTATATATTAACTAATATTAACCATTCAATTTCGGTCTCTCCTTTTTTTCGTAAGTTTGGCTTGACTATTGCATATCATTTAAACACAAACAATTTTAGTATGAAAAAAGCTATTTTCCCTGGTTCTTTCGACCCAATTACAAAAGGTCATGAAGCTCTTGTTACAAGAGGTCTTGAGCTATTTGATGAAATCATTATCGCGATTGGTTCTAACTCTAATAAAAAGTATATGTTTTCTATAGAGGAAAGGATAGATTTTATTAAAAAAACATTTAAAAATGAACCAAGAGTAAAAGTGCAATCTTACAAAGGTTTGACCACAGAATACTGCAAAAAAATGGATGCAAAATTCATGTTGCGTGGATTAAGAACATCTGCCGATTTTGAATTCGAAAGAGCTATTGGTCAAATAAATAGAGACATGAATCCTGAATTGGAAACCGTGTTCTTAATTACATCTGCAGAGTTATCTGCAATAAGTTCTTCGATTGTTCGTGATATATTAGTAAATAAAGGAAACGCTTCTCAATTTTTACCGGATAACATTACAATATAAGTCATGAGAAATAAACTAATTCTATTCATTCTTTTGCTATCAGCAAGTTTTGCTGTATCAGCAAATACTGTTATTAATGGTGAAACTTTTAAGCCATTTAAAGGAAAAACAGTTAACCTAATTCAATACACGGATTATGTAACCAAAGAATACGATATTATTGCTTCCACAACTGTGGACTCTTTAGGGAAATTTATTTTTAATATTGACTTAAAAGAAACGCAAGAAGCTCTAATTCAGATAGAATATCTTATTGGCATCATTTACCTTGATCCAAATCAATCTTACACCGTTTACTTCCCTCCTCACTCAGAAGATGGAACTTATAAATTGACCAGAAACAATACTATTCTAGTATTTAAAACAATACCAGAAAATGATATAAATGGACTTATAATTGAGTTTGATAGGCATTATGATCAATTTATGGTGGACAACAAAAGAACAATAGGTCTTCCTGTATTTCATACAAAACTAGATAGCTTCAAGCTCAAAGTAGAAACTGTTTTTAAAGGAGTTAATAACAAATTCTTTACGAATTATGTTAAATATTCTATCGGAAATTTAGAATTAGTTTCACCTGCAGCTTATCAAAAAGTAAACAAATTATCTATCTACAACACCTACATTGTAAATCAAAAAGTAGACTTAAAACACCCTACTCAAATTAGATTTTTACTGAATTTTTATGAGAAATCATTGAAAAATCAATTGGGCAAAATAGGTCAAGAAATAAATACTGCACTGACTACAAACCCCAGTTATCTGGCAATTGATAAAGCCATTAAGAAAGACTATTTCTATAAAATGAAATCTATAAGAGAACTGGTAATAATAGAAAATCTTTATACCATGTTCTATGACGATAATAAGTACGATCCTTCTGTGATCTTGAGCTTACTAACTGAGGCTGGATTATCATCAGAAAATCCTGATATTCATAATTTATCTCAGAATATAATAGATAAACTAATGAAAAATAAAAAAGGAACTAGTGCATTCCCTTTCGATTTACTTGATAAAAATGGAAAATCTGTAACTTTAGAATCGTTAAAAGGTAAATACGTTTATATTAATTTTTGGGCTGTATGGAATAAAGATAGTCAAGCAGAAATGGAACTATTTAGAAAACTAAAAGCAGATTATGGCGAATTTGTAACATTTGTAAGTATTAATATTGATAGTAAAAAATCGAAATTTGATAATTACATTGCCTCTCACCCTAAATCAGATTGGACAATGTTGCACTTTGGAGGAAACTCGAATCTTCTGGATGAATACGAAGTGTATAACGTTCCTCATTATGTACTTATAGATACAAATGGACATATTGTGTCATCTCCAGCTGCTAAGCCTTCTCCTGACGGGGATTATGTCTCTATAGACAAAACATTCTATGAGTTGAAGAAAAAATACACTAAAAAGAAAACATTTAATATAGGTATTAAATAAAAAAAGCTTCCAAATTGGAAGCTTTTTTTATTATCAATATCAAATTCTCTTATCTTTTTCCTGGTATAATTTCAGGACACATTTCATTTCTAAATTTATGAAACAACTCATTCTTTAGTTTTGTTCTTTCTGGATTAAGACTTTTACCAAAAGCCTTAATAGCACCATCTGGATCAAAACATAGAGTCGCTTCTCCCCTTAGTCGATTGTATTTTTCCATATCTACTGAGTCTGGTGACCTATCTTTTATTTCCAATATAAAGGAATTAAACTCACTGTAACACCTGCAGTATTTTTCTATATGAAACCTTACAGTATCCTCAAAAGTTAAGCTTCTTGCATCACCTGTTTCTACTGCCTCAACAGTTCTATCAGAGCCACAAGAAAACAATGCAACTATAAGAACAGGAATTAATAGAAAAGTAATTTTCATTTTCTATCTTTTACTCATTTCTACGTAAGGACGTGCATTCTCACCAGTATAAATTTGTCTTGGTCTACCAATTGGTTGCTTAGTTTCAATCATTTCTTTCCACTGTGCAATCCATCCTGGCAATCTTCCGATAGCAAACATTACTGTAAACATTTCTGTTGGAATACCAATAGCTCTGTAAATAATTCCTGAGTAGAAATCTACGTTTGGATATAATTTTCTATCCACGAAATATTGATCTTCTAGAGCTGCTGCTTCTAATTTTTTAGCAATATCCAAAACTGGATCATCAATTCCTAAAGCGTCTAATACATCATCACATGCTTTTTTGATGATTCTTGCTCTTGGGTCAAAGTTTTTATAAACTCTGTGTCCGAATCCCATCAATCTAAAAGGATCGTTCTTGTCTTTTGCTTTATCTAAGTATTTAGTAACATCACCTCCGTCATTTTTAATGTCTTCCAACATTTCGATAACAGCTTGGTTAGCTCCTCCGTGAAGTGGTCCCCAAAGTGCAGAAATACCAGCAGAGATAGATGCGTATAAGTTTGCTTGAGACGAACCTACTATTCTTACTGTAGAAGCTGAACAGTTTTGTTCGTGATCTGCATGCAGGATGAATAATAAATCTAAAGCTTTAGCTACAACTGGATCTACTTTATACTCTTCAGAAGGTAAAGAGAACATCATTTGTAAGAAATTCTCACTGTAGTTCAATTCATTTTTAGGATAAACAACTGGGTGTCTTTGAGCATTTTTATGAGACCATGCAGCCAATGTTGGTATCTTAGCAATCAATCTGTAGATAGTTAAATCTACTGCATCTTCACTTCTATTTGGGTCTTGTGACTCTGGGTAGAATGAAGACAATGAATTAACTAAAGATCCTAAAACTCCCATTGGGTGAGCGTGATGAGGAAAAGCTTGGTAAAACTTTCTCATGTCTTCTGCAACCAAAGTACGTTTCTTAATATTTTCGTTAAATTCGTCTAATTGTTCTTTTGTTGGTAATTCACCTTCAATCAATAAGTAAGCAACTTCTAAGAAAGTAGATTTCTCTGCAAGCTCCTCAATTGAATAACCTCTATAGCTCAAAATTCCTTTTTCTCCATCAAGAAAAGTAATAGCACTTTCAGTTGCTCCAGTATTTTTATACCCTGGATCCAAAGTTACATATCCCGTTTGTCCTCTTAATTTTGAAATATCAATTCCATTTTCATTTTCTGTTCCTGTAGTTACTGGAAACTCAAATGTTTCCCCGTCTAGAATTAATTTAGCTGTCTTGCTCATAGATTATTTTAATATTGTTTTAAAGTAAAAATTGCAAAGTGAATTTTTCTTTCACATTTTGCTTTGCGAATATAAAAAAAAGTAGAATAAAAATAACATTTTTTCTCGTGTATTTTTGTTAAATTGATATATTTATTTAGCTTTTCTTTTTCAGTCAATTATGTCATTAGTTAAGCCATTAAATATGGCTTTAAATTCTGATAAGATGGCAGCAGTTGCTCCCCAAACTACCTTTTCATGTAAGTCGAAATAAGGAGTCGTTAACTTCTGTCCATTTCCAATTTCAACTTTTGTTGATTTTATATTATTTGAATCTAAAACAGAACTAACAGGAATTTCTAAAATTTCCTTCACTTCTTTTTCTTCTTTAATAAATTGAGGTAACTCTTGGTGAAAAGTCAAAAATGCCGACACCAAAAAATTACTTGGTGGAATATAGATTTGACTCATCTCCCCTATTTTGTTAATCTCTGCTTTATTAATGCCTATCTCCTCTTCCGTTTCTCTTAATGCTGTGTAGTAAAGATTTTCATCAAACTCCTCTACCTTCCCACCAGGAAAACTCACCTGATTGCTATGCACTCCTTTGTACTCTTGCCTCTGGATTAATGGAAAATACAATTCTCCATTCTTAGGATAAATCATCATCATTACTGCCCCTTCCCTTCTGTTTTCGGGAATATCATTAGTCATTTTCCTAAAAGGTGTCATTTTCAGATGCGATTCCATTCCTGGCAATTCTTTGTCAAATGCGCCTTTTAGTCTTTCTATTAATTCTTCTGAAATCAAATTGATATGCTATTATTGTTCTTTAAAATCTAAAGATAAAGAATTAATACAATACCTCAATTCTGTTGGTTTAGGTCCATCATTAAATACATGTCCCAAATGCCCTTTACACGTATTACAAACAACTTCTATTCTTTGCATGCCATAAGAGTTATCTTGCTTTTCTTCTACATTAGATTCTATTTTATCATAAAACGAAGGCCACCCAGTACCCGAGTCAAATTTTGTGTTGGAAGAAAACAATTTTGTGTCACACCCTTTACATACATATATCCCTTCTTTTTTATTGTCATTAAATTTACCTGTAAAAGCTCTTTCTGTTCCTTTTTTTCTAAGAATTTGGAACTCTTCTTCTGTTAATATTTTCCTCCAAGTAGCCTCAGATAAATTCGTAAAATCCTTAATCGAATCTTTTTGTACCAATGTTAGATGATGAGATTCATTATTCTTTCCAGCTTTAGAAATACTATTTGTAACAACCTCTTTTTTATCACTACTACCACTTGCAATGGTTTGCGAGCATTGAATAAAAAAAGGGATACATATTAAAATTGCTATATTTTTCATAGTGATCTATTCTGTTAAAATTTATTATAGTTGAATAACGAGTGAAGTTAGGAAAAATTACAGATAAATATTACCTTTAAATCTTACTTAAAAAAGCACATAAAATGAAAATTTATCCAATTAACACAGGGAATTTTAAATTAGATGGAGGAGCAATGTTTGGAGTAGTTCCCAAATCTATATGGTCTAGATTTAATGAACCAGATGCAAATAATATGTGCAGCTGGGCCATGAGATGCATGCTTATTGAAGACGAAGACAGACTAATATTAATTGATACAGGGATTGGAGATAAACAAAGTGAAAAATTCTTCAATTACTTTTATTTATTTGGAGATGATTCTCTTAAAAAATCTATTGAAGCCCTAGGCTTTGGTTTAGATGAAATAACTGATGTAATTCTTACTCACCTGCATTTTGATCATTGCGGAGGAGCAATAAAAATGAATGCCGACAAAGAAAGATATGAAACATTTTTTCCTAACGCTACTTATTGGAGTAACGAAAAGCACTGGAAATGGGCAACAGAACCAAATGCTAGAGAAAAAGCTTCTTTCTTATCCGAAAACATTTTACCAATTGAGCAAAGTGGACAATTAAAGTTTTTTACTAGAGCTGGAGACATAACAAAAAATGCATTTCCAAACATAGACCTTTTGTACATGGATGGACATACAGAAAGCCAAATGTTACCTCTTATTAATTACAAAGGAAAAAAAGTGGTGTTTGCTGCAGATTTATTACCTTCGGTTGGTCATATTCCTTTACCTTATGTAATGGGATACGACACAAGACCTCTACTAACCTTGAATGAAAAAGAAAAGTTTTTGACTAAGGCAGTAAAAGAAGATTACGTGCTTTTTCTAGAACATGATTATCACAATGAGTGTTGTACTCTTAAGAATACTGACCGAGGAGTGAGATTAAATGAAACTTTTAAATTCAATGAATTATTTGGTTAATATTGGAACACTTTTTGATACTTACTCTAGTAAATTATAGATACTAGCAATGAAAAAAATAATTACAATTGTATTTCTTCTTAACTTAACGATAGGATTTGGGCAATATACTGCACAAGATAGAGCAGAAAAAACTGTAAGAGAACACTTAATAAAATCTTTTACAAATGAGAAGTATAAATCTTTTGGTTTTGAGGAATTATACAAAACTTCTCCTAAAGAAATATTGGAAATAGAAGAACTAAAAAGCAAAGTGAATGTATTAAGAAAGAACAACCTTCTTACTGACAGTTCATTATCTTATTACGACTCGCTTACAAGAGTTAAAGTAGATGCTGTAAAAGCAAAAAAACTTTTCTCTACTTATGACATTAAACACAACTTTGTAATAAAAGAAGGTGAGAATAATACACTTAATTATTATAATTTCATCTTGTATCCTGATGGAAAAATTAAAGATGTACAACAATTAATGAAATTTGAATTTGCTGGAAGTGAATACGATTGGTTTTATAGTTATTACAGAAGAACTACATTGCTTGTTGATGATGCAGAAGAAAATACAAACTGCTACAATTACCTTGATAACTTAATCAAAACGGATACGATTGATAGAATTGCAACCATGCAAACTGTGTTAGCTACCCATGCTACCATTGCTAGATATGCATATTTGGACACAATTGTAGTACAAAGAATAATTGCACAAAATTGGCTAAGAAGAAACATCAGTTCTAGTATTAAAGTGTTGCAATATTCTAATATTGAAACTATCTTAGATAAAGAAGAAAAAATTGGATCAAATCTATTTGTAGAATACGAATTGAACGGAATAAAATCTGCCTACTATTTTGAGTTTGATACAAATTACATATTAAGAGGTTCACTTATTGTAAATGAACCCTATACCGAATATTTTAAAAAGAAAAAAACGAATGAGTAAACTACTGCTTGTGTACAATGCCAAATCTGATATATTAAATTCGGCATTCGATTTTGCTCACAAAATTATTAGTCCAAAAACATACAATTGTAACCTTTGCAAACTTACTCACGGTAATTTTGGTGAGAAAAAGGAATGGATAGAATTTAGAGAGAAATCTAATCATGACATAGAATTTTTGCACATAGATGAATTCGAAATGACTTTTCCTAGAGAGCAATACCCTGCCGTATTCAAATTGGAAAACGAAGTTTTAACCACAATGATAGATGCCGAAGAACTTAATGCTATGGAAAGCATGCAAGGTTTGGTAGATAAGTTGACTAGTATCCCACAATAAAAATTAGCTTCAAGTAAGCTGAAGACTAACCTATTATTAAAAAAATGTTACCCTTGTTTTGGAAAAACTCCAGCAAGGAAACATTTTATTATAATAAAGTTAAGAAACACGTAAAGTTGAAATAAGACACGAAGTATACTTTTGGTGAAACAAAAAAATACTTAAATCTTATGAAAAAACTATTACTTTCTGTTGCCTTATTGCCAACAACATTCTTATTTTCTCAAAATCTAACTATCTCTGAAACTGGAAGATATTCCGATTCTAGATCGGGAGCTTGCGAAATATCTTCCTACGACAAAGCAACTAAACGATTATTTGTAACCAATGCCGCTACCGATTCTATAGATATTATAGACATTACAAATCCTGCTTTACCAAACAAAATTGGAGGAGTTGATGTATTGAACTATGGGGGTGGTGTTAATTCTGTGGTGAGTTTAAAAAATGGTTATTTTGCAGCTGCAATTGAAGCTTTAGTAAAACAAGATTCTGGAAGTGTTGTGTTTTTCGACAATTCAGGATTATTCATTTCATCTGTAAAAGTGGGTGCCCTACCCGACATGATAACTCTTACACAAGACGGTAATAAACTAATCACGGCAAACGAAGGAGAACCAAATGATGCTTACACTATAGACCCAAAAGGTTCTGTATCTATTATTGATATATCAAGTGGAGTTACAAGTGTATCTCAAGCAGATGTAACTACTTTGTTTTTTGAAAACGCACCTTCTTTAATTCCAGGAAGTATTAAAAATCCAGGAGCAAGTTACTCTGTAGATTTAGAACCAGAATATATTGCTGTAAATGCAAGCTCTACAATTGCTAGAGTTATTTGCCAAGAAAGCAATGTATTTGTAGATGTAGATTTAATTGGAGATTCTATTCTATCTTACAAAGGATTAGGGTTTAAAGATCATTCATTAGCAGGAAATGGATTTGATGCATCTAACAAAGACAATGGAATAAACATTAAAAACTGGCCAGTAAAAGGAATTTACCAACCAGATGCTATTTCTTCTTTTGAAGCAAACGGAATGACCTACTATTTATCTGCAAACGAAGGAGATGCAAGAGATTATAGTGGTTTTAGTTCTGAAACAAGAATAAAAGATTTAACTCTTGATTCTGTTACTTTTCCTAACAGAGTAGAATTACAAAACGATACCAACCTAGGTAGATTAAATTCATTTACAGCCAATGTTATTGGAGATACTGACGGAGATGGAGATGTGGATGAATTGTATTCTTACGGAGCTAGATCATTTTCTATTTGGGATAGCAATGGAGATTTAGTTTGGGATAGCGGAGACGACATTGAGCAATATATGGCATTGAATCACGCTTCATTTTTTAATTGTAATGATGGCAAAGAATCCAAATTTGATAGTAGAAGTGATGATAAAGGTCCAGAGCCAGAAGCTATCACAACAGGAGTAATTGGAAACAAAATATATGCATTTGTAGGATTGGAAAGACAAGGAGGAATATTAGTATACAACATTACTAATCCTTTGCACCCAACATTAGACCAATACATCCACACAATGGATACAACTACAGGAGAAATGACAGATATTGCTCCAGAAGGATTGGTATTCGTTTCTAGTGCAGAAAGCCACACAGGTAACTATTTGCTAATTGCAAGTAACGAAGAGTCGGGAACTGTAGCGATTTATGAAATTACTGATAACTTGGTTTCTTTGGATGAAATGAATAAAGAGAACTTTACTTTATACCCAAACCCAACACAAGGAACAATCACGATAGAATCTAAAATGAATACAAATTCTAATTTTGAAATCATTAATTCTATTGGTCAATCAGTTATGAATGGATCATTAAACGGAAAAACTACTTTGAACTTAAGCCAATTGAAAAACGGATTCTACATTACAAGAATTACAGATAACAAGGGAGCTATTTATACAGAGAAGTTCATCAAGAACTAAATAAACCATTTTCTTACAAAGAAAAAGAGGTTAGTAACATGCTGTTACTAACCTCTTTTTTGTTTTAATGTATTTATACTTTTTATCTCTTTCCAAACGTATACCCTAGTCCTATTCTAAACCATCTTCCTGGCATTACAACAAGATTAGTTTCTTGGTATTTTTGATCCAATAAATTTGAAATCTCTCCAAAGATTAAGATACGACCATTGTCATAAGCCAATTTTGTATCTACCACAGAGTAATCATCTAAATTTACTCTATCGCTATATCTATAAAGGATAGTATGTGTTAATCCTTTCATATAAGTTAACGAAAGAGATGTAGTCACTTGATTTTTTAAGTTTTCTAACGCATATAAAGAAAGTAATCCATCATCTACAGTTGTAGTTTGATCCAGATTCACATAACCTACAGATAATCTACTAAGCACAGGGATTTCTCTTTTAAATGCTTTTTTGAAATCAATATTCACATCTAAATCCAAACCTGAAGTATTTAATTTAATTAAATTATTGGGTTGCCAAGGAGCAGTTTCCGAAGCTCTAGTCCAATCAATAATATTATTTCCTTCTCTCACAAAATAACTAACCTGACCTGTGATTCCTTTGTAAGAATGTCTTATTCCTCCCTCGTAAGAAAGAGCAACTTCTGGATCTAAGTTTGGGTTTCCAATATTGGTTCTTCCCACGTAATATAAATCTGTGTAAGTAGGAACACGGTAAGTGTAACCTGCTGTTGCAAATAAAGAAAAACGCTTATTCAACTTGAAATTTGCATCTATTCCTGGTAAAAACACACCATCTACATCAGAGTAGTAACTCGCTTGAATCCCTGGAGTAATGCTTAGTCTATTATTTATCAAACTAAATTTATGTTCCAAAAATGCCGTTTGAATTTTTCTTTCTCTTTTCCCTAAGTTATTACTTTGAATCCAAATTTGGCTAATGTCAAATCCAAATCCTGTTTCTCCTAACTTACTTTTGTAAGTAGAATTAAAAGCAACACCTCCCATATTATTGATGTGGTGGTTTCTAAAATAAGCTGGATCTTCTCTCAAAAACAAATATTCATCCTGTGCTCTTCTCCAATTTGCTCTTAGCGAATAACTCCAATTTTCCAATATATTTCCGTTCAATTTTACAGAAACTACACTTGTTTGTGTCTCTTCGTATTGATCTTTAAAAGCAGGCGAGGAATAAAATCCATTTGCACCAAACTTCTTTTCGGTAAATCCTGCCATCCAAGATAATCTTGGTTGAGTTAATTTATGTTTCGTTCCTTTTTTAGCTTCAAGCTGACCCGAGTAAAAGTAATTTGAAATGGAATAATCTGTATTGTATTTATATCCATCAGATGAATTTCTATTTAATGAAAGCAAGTGACTCGTTCTATCCTTTTTTAACCCTGCTGTAGCCGTGTAATCCCAAAGGTTAAAATCTCCACCAGTAACTTTAAGTGATGCAAAAGTACTTTCTGGATTTTTTGTAATGATATTTACAACACCTGCCAATGAATTTTGACCATACACTCTTGCTCCTGCTCCTTTTATTATTTCTATTCTCTCTATTGCCGATACATCTACAGGAATATTTAATGAATTATGCCCCGTTTGTGCATCACTCATTCTTACACCATTCAATAAGATTAATACTTGATCAAAAGTACTTCCTCTTAGCCCAATATCTGCTTGTACCCCATTAGCTCCTCTTTGTCTAATATCTACTCCTGCATGTTGCACCAAAATTTCGGCTACACTCACTGCTGGTGTATTTTTTAATTGTTCTTTGTCAATCACCAATACCGATTTCCCTTCTTCTTGGTAAGTGTTTTCTATTCTTTCACTTGAGATTGTAAATTCATCAAGAATTACTTTTTTCGTTTCTTGCGACCATCCTGCTAAAGGAATTAACCCAAGTACTATAAATAACTTTTTCATGTTTTTTGTTTTATTTAAGCGACAATTATAAGAGGGATAAAACTTCTAGAATATGATATACATCATAAAAAAAGCTAGAAAACATATAGTTTTCTAGCTTTTAAACAAATAGGGCATCAATTAAATTTAGTCTGCCAGTAAATCAGAATCACCTTCATCAATTAGGTTCTCTTCATTTTTCCAATCCGATTTATCATAAACAGATCTTTTTACTCTGTACAATAAGTAGTACATAATTGGTACTAATACCAAAGTAAGGAAGGTTGCAAACGTAAGACCATAAATAATAGTTTCACTCATTGGACCAAAGAACATAGCGTTCTCTCCTCCAAAATAAATGTTAGGATCGTAGTTTGTCAACAGCCCTAAAAAATCAATATTAAAACCTATAGCCATTGGCAATAGTCCAAGAACTGTAGTTATTGCAGTCAGTAACACTGGACGTAATCTAGTTTTACCACCTTCAATTATTGCATCTATTACCATTCTATTTGGTAGCCAATCTTCTTCTTTCATTCCTAATTCTTCTTTCTTTCTTGATCGAATAAGATTCGTATAATCCAGCAATACAATGGCATTGTTTACCACAACACCTGCTAGAGAAATAATCCCAATCATTGTCATTATAATGATGAAATCACTTCTAGAAATAAATAATCCTAAGAATACTCCAATTAAACTAAGCATTACTGCCGATAGAATTACAACCGGAGCTGTAAACGAGTTGAACTGCATTACGATAACAAATAAGATTAAGAACAAAGCAATTCCTAAAGCTCCACTCAAGAAACTCATTTCTTCTGCTTGTTGCTCTTGCCCTCCTGTAAATGCAAACTCATATCCATCTGTTGCAAATAGTCTTCCTTCGTCACTTTTACTCCATTTCTCTAAGTCTTTTTTCAAGACAGCCACTACTTCATTAGCATTCCCTTCTGATGTTACATCAGAAAATATAGTAACAACCTTATTCAAGTCTTTACGGATAACAGAACCATAAGTAGATCTTTCTTTGGTTGATTTTATTACCGATCTAATTGGAATATTAAGTAAAGCTCCTTTGTTGTTTCTGAATGATATTTTTTGATCCAACACTTCGTCAATGTTGTTTCTTTTATCTTTCCCTAATCTTATGTTGATGTCGTAAGTTTCGTCATCTTTTTTAAAGGTAGAAATATCACTACCAAAGATTGCTGTACGAATAGTAGATCCAATTTGCTGAGTTGATAATCCAAAACGTATTGCTTTGTTTCTATCCACTTCCAATAACAATTCTGGTTTTCCTGTTTCTACATCAAGACGTAGTTTTTCAATCCCTCTAACATTTTTTTTTTTTTTTTTTTTCATTATTACTCAACGTTTCTTAATAGTTTGGTTTTAATCAAAAGGTCCTCATACTTTAATATTTTTTGGTGGATCTTGTGTTGTTTTTGTATTTTTTTTTTTTATTATAATACTTACATCAGCAGTAAACTTACCTTTTAATGCTTCTCTAATTTCATCCATTGCTTTTTGAGAACTTACAGGCTCTCCCGTTTCAGGATGAAATCTGTGTTCAAAATCGGCAAATTGCACAGCTATTCTTGCTTTGTGAGGTGTACTTCCTCCAGCAGCACGTCCACTAGCAGGATCTGATGTTCCTTCTCCTACTTGAGCCAAAATAGAGGAGATAAATGGCTTTTCTATTTCCACCATTTCTCCTGCAGAATCTTCTTCTGCGATAAATACGTAATCTTTGTATTTCTGGTAAATTGCTGTATCTATTATTGTTTCAATTTGTTTTGTAATAGAATTTGTTACTTCTATATCTGTTCCAATTGGAGTTTCAATATACACATTGGCATACTGAGGTTCGTTTTCTGGAAAGAACAAAACCTTTGGTGGAATTGCAATCGTTAAGAAAATAGAAACAAACAATAACAGAATTGTTCCTACCAATATTTTACGTGGAGACTTCATTGCTCTTGCAAGAAACTTCTCATAAAAATTCTCTAACCTAGGCAATGCATTTTCCTGAAACTTTTTGGTTCCTGGTGTAAATAAATACACATTGAAAAAGGTTAATATTCCTCCTATTATTAATAAGTTACTTAGTACAATTACTCCTGCAACTGCCAATAATAATCCCAAACCAATAGCAACAATTGCCAAAATGATTAATCTCTTTTTGTTTGGAACTTTAGTTTCTAAACTCATCCAAACTGCTGCAAATACTGGATTAATTACCAAAGCAATAAATAAAGATGACCCCAAAACAATCATTAAAGTTATAGGTAAAAACTTCATAAACTCTCCCATTATTCCTGGCCATAATGCCAAAGGTACGAATGCTGCAAGCGTAGTAGCTGTAGATGCTATAATTGGCAATGCTACTTCTCCTACTCCATATTTTGCGGCATCTATACTGCTGTATCCTTCATCCATCAATCGATAGACGTTTTCTACTACCACAATACCGTTATCTACAAGCATTCCTAATGCCAATACCAGAGAGAATAATACCATTGTATTCAAAGTAATTCCCATGTTATCTAATATCATAAATGACATAAACATTGACAATGGAATTGCTATCCCTACAAAAATTGCATTTTTTAATCCTAAGAAGAACATCAATACCAATACAACCAAGATGATTCCCAAAATAATTGAGTTTTCTAGGTTACTTACCATTCCTTTGGTAGCAGAAGATTGGTCGTTTGTAATACTTACTTCCAATCCATCTGGCAATCCTTTTCTTGCGTTTACAATTGCTTTAATTTTTTTGGCCGCTTCCAATAAGTTTTCTCCTGATCTTTTCTTAATATCTAAGATTACTACAGGTTCTTTAAATTGTCTTGCATAAGATGTCATATCTGCATCACCAAAAGAAACATCTGCAATTTCATGCATATACACTTCGTTTGCACCTCCTTCACTTTTTACAATGATGTTTTTTATTTCTTCTGCATCTTCAAATTCTCCTTCTATCCTTACCGATCTGTTTTTACCTCCCAATAAGATTTCTCCTCCAGGCATTGTAACGTTCTCTGAACGGATAGCATTTTGAACATCTTGAAACGAAACATTCATTGCTTCTGCTTCGTATTTTTTTAATTCAATTTTTATCTTTTTCTCTTGAATTCCTCTAATGTCTACTTCATTAATTTCGGTTAATTCTTCGATTTGGTCTTCTAAAATCTCACCATATTTTTTTAAGTCATCAGAAGTATAGTTACCCGATAAATTCACATTCATCACTGGCATATCCGATAAATCTACCTCCATAATGGTAGGTTCAAAATCCAATGCTGGAAACTCAGGTTTTGCTCTTGCATCTGCAATTGCATCTTGAACCTTTCTTCTTCCCTCTTCTATTGAGACACTAAAATCAAATTCAATCTTAATAGAGGAATAACCATAGATTGAAGTTGAAGTAATCTCTTTCACATCTTTTATCGAGTTAAATTCTTTCTCGAATGGTTCGGTAATTTTATCTTCCACAAACTCTGGAGATCCTCCTGGGTAAGGAGTTCCTACATAAATTTCAGGAATTGTTAATTCAGGAAAACTTTCTTTTGGCATATTTACATAAGCCGACAATCCAGCAATCAAAATCAAAGCTGCAATTAAGAAAACAGTTTTTCTATTATTTACAGATACTGTAGTCAACCTAAACTCTTTGAGTTTACTTGACTTTTTTTCGTTATTATCGTTCATAGTGTTGCTGGTAATCTATTTTTTCAATTCAGTTACTTTTTGCCCTTCACTTACAGAATTCGCTCCTTTTGTTATAATCAAATCTCCAATTTTAACTTCAGATGACGAACTAATTTGTGTATACTTTTCTTTTACATGAATTACATCTACTTTTCTTTTAGATGACATTCCATCTACAAGAACATAGGCATATTTATTTCCTTCACTGTCTGTCAAAACACTAGACGAAGGAACAATGATTGCTTCTTTTGTAAAGTCTTTTTCTACTGATACTTCTGCAATTAAATTTGGTATAATTTGCTTGTCTTTGTTATTAATAGAAACTTGAATTGGAAACGTTCTGTTTGTTGGATTGATGTATTTACCAACACTAGTAATTTTGGCATCATCAATAACTTTTCCTATTGATGGGAAATTTAAAGTCACTTTATCTCCCACCATAATATCCATCAAATATCCTTCAGATACTTCTGCTTTCACTACCATTTTTTCAAGATTCACTAATCTTACCATTGGCATAGATGGAGAAGCCATTTCTCCCAATTTTGTAAAAATTTCTTCTACATATCCACTAAATGGAGCAACAACTCTAGATTTTGATACTTGCGTATTTAATGTAGCCAATTTTGTTCTAAGCGATTCTACTTGATTCTTAGACTGAATGAATGTTGCCTCTGCTCCTATTCCTTGGTCTTTCAAGTTTTGTTGTTTTTGCAACATGTATTCCGATAATTCTAAAGTCTTTTGAACTTCTTTAATGTTTTGTCTCAAGATTTCAGAATCAAGAGTTGCAATAGTTTTTCCTTTAGAAATATACTGACCTTCTCTTACATTAATTGCTTTTACCAATCCAGAAGTTTCTGGGCCTAACATAATAGTTCTGTCGGCAGTAACATTCCCTTGAAAAATTACATCTTCAGAAAACTCACTGTTACGTACAGAATCAATTGCAACAATTGGGTAATTATGATCTTTTGTAGAATCAACTTCAATAATTCTATCTTCTATTATTTCTAAACTGTCTTCCAATTGAGCAATTCTAGTTTCAAAATCAGCTTTCTTTTCATTCAATTGCGCCAAAGTTGTATTATCTGCTGCTGGTTTACATGCTGCAACAAATACTAAACCTGTAATTGCTATTAGAGTTATGTGTTTCAATTTCATCTTATTGATATTATATATATGTAATTTATAGTTTGTTTGTTATCTTATCTAATTCTATTTTGGCATTTACCAAGTTATACATTGCTTGTATGTACTGAGTTTCTGCCGAAAGGTATTGAGTTTGTATTTGTGATAAATCAAGAGAGTTTATTAATCCTTCCTTGAATTTTATTTGATAATTATCGTATATCTTTTTCGATATTTTTACCGATTCTTGACTTGTAGTATAAGAATCATAAGCATTATCATAATTAGCTTTTGCCGATTGTGTTTGTACTATCAATCCTTTTTCCAATTCAGATAAATCGTTTTCTGATTGTAATAAACTAATGCTAGCTTGGTTTACTTTAGCTCTTTTCATTCCACTAGAAAAAATTGGAACCGATAAATTTAATCCCCAAACTGTAGTTGGGTACCAGCTTCCTCCGCTAAATGCATCAAATTCATTTCCCATTGCTTGTTGAGAGTGAGAAATAAAAGCACTTAAAGTTGGTAAATATTGAGATTTCTCATATTTCACATTCAATGCTCCCAATTCCAATTGCTTGTTCATCATTAAATAATTAATGTTTTCAGAAACATTAGATTCTACTGCACTTCCTCCTGCATCCATAGAAGTCACCACGGTTTCAAATTGAGAAGTAAGGCTAATAGGTTCTGTTAATGACAATCCCATTTGAAGTCTCAAATAAAGCTTTGCATTTTCTAAATTTCTTTCTGCCGTTCTTTTAGAGTTTTTAGAAGTAAGAACATTCAAACTCAATTGAGTCAAATTATCTTCTTCTATCAATCCTTCCTCATACATCACTTTTGTATTGTTGTAAATTTTTTGTGAAGTATTTTCTATTTCGGTCAATGCTGTTACCGTTTTTTCTGCAGCCAATACACCATAATAAGCTTTCATTACATTTTCTTTTATATCCAATTCTGTTTTCACTTTATTGAATTCACTTACAGCCTTGTAAGTTTTAGAAGATTGTAATCCTACTAAGTAACTTCCGCTAAAAATAATTTGACTTGCAGACAAAGAAGCAGTTGTATTAAACTCTGTTCCAAATGTCAACTCGGCCAAGTCATCTGGACCTGCAGCTGGATTAAACATGATAGCAGGAACAACAGTAGTTGGTATGTCTATAAAGTTTTGAAACTTTCCTTCTCCACTAATTTGTGGTAAACCAATAGCTCTTGTTTCCTTTACTTTTTGGATGGCACTCTCCATTTCCAAATTAGCATTTTTGATATTACTGTGGTTTTTTACAGCATATTCCATTGCTTCTTCAAGAGAGAAACTACTTTGTCCAAATCCTGCAAAAGCAGAACTAAGAGACAATATTATTAATATCTTTTTCATATTTATTATTCTTTTTCTTTTATAAATTTTAAACCTTCTTTACTTACCAACCCTTTTAAATGATACCTAATCATTTCCGAGTATACCTCTTCAAATGTGTAATTTTCATAAGGGAAAATTTCCTTATCAAATAACATGTCCATTTTTTCGGAGTACAATCTTGCTATAATATCTGGATTAAGATTTTTTCTGTACAATCCTTCTTTCAAGCCTCTTTCTATGTTGTTTTTTATACAACCGTATACATAATGTCTTTTGTGATGAATAAATACTTCCCATGCTTTAGGATGATACTTTTCTAAATCATAAAGTAGAGATGCATTTAAATCTTTTAACTTATCAATAATCACATTAGAAAAAGCATACGTTTCTTCTATTGCATTGACCGCCTTGCAACAAACAGTCTCCATTATTTGTTTTTCAGATTCAATGTCAGTAGACATCAAAGTGTTCACAATTTCGTCCTTATCTTTAAAGTATTTGTAAAGCGTTTTTTTTGATATTCCTAAGTTTTTAGAAATATCATCCATTGTCACGCTCTTGATTCCGTACTTCAAGAATTGCTCGCCAATTGCTAATAAATATTTGTTTCTATTTTCATTCATTGGCACAAAAGTAGAACAAAATATTCTAAACGGAAACGTTTTACACAAAAAATGTTTCCAATGTGATTATTTTTTTTTAATTGTTTAATTATCAGTCTATAAATATTTACTTAAGTGGAAACTTTATTTAAAAATCATTATTTGACAATTTACTTTTATCTTTGAATGATGATAAACGGAATAACTAAACACGACAGAACGAAAGACCAAAAATTTGATTTTAGCGTCTTGATACCTACTTGGAATAACTTAGAGATTCTTAAAAACTGCTTACGCAGTATAGAGAAAAACTCTTCTTTATCCATACAACCTATTGTTATTGCTAACGAAGGGAAAGATGGAACTGTGGAATGGTTGGAGCAAAATAAGTACGATTATATCCATGCCAAAGAAAACATAGGAATATGCTACGCTTTGAACATTTGTCGTTCGTTAATAAAATCTGATTATGTAGTTTATCTTAATGACGATATGTATGTATTACCAGGTTGGGATACTGGTTTTCAAAGAGAAATAAAAGCATTTGATGGAAATGACTTTATGTTCTCGGGAACTATGATAGAACCTACCGAAACTGGTAACAATTGTGTGATTGTAAAAAATTACGGAAACGGAATGGATAATTTTGAAGAAGAAAAATTACTGGCAGAATACAAATCTCTTGAGAAAAATGACTGGAGCGGAAGTACTTGGCCTCCCAATGTAGTGCATATAGATGTTTGGGATATGGTAGGTGGATTAAGCACTGAGTTTAGCCCTGGAATGTATTCGGATCCTGATTTTTCTAAAAAAATATACGAAGCAGGCGTAAGAAATTTCAAAGGAATTTCTGATGCGCGTGTGTATCATTTTGGTTCTAAATCTACCAAGAGAGTAAAGAAAAATACAGGACGTAAAATGTTTATCCAAAAATGGGGAATGAGTTCTGGTGATTTCACCAAGCATTTTCTAAACCAAGGAAATGATTACCAAGGAAGCTTGAAAGAAACAGAATTGGACGGAATGAAAAAATT
>CAXIAX010000038.1:0-23087 GCA_964021785.1 uncultured Flavobacteriales bacterium | reverse complement strand
GACAACATATACAGAGTGATTTTAATACTTGGGGCAATTGTTTTAACAATTATCTTCGGTTTGTTTACAAATATTATGGCTGCAATTCCATTTATTATCATAATGTATATACTTTTGTCAATACATTACCATTACAATACAAAAACAACTAAATAAAACATACATAACATGATTTTTAAAGCTGAAATAGACATCATGCCGATAGAGGCAATTTTAGATCCACAAGGAAAAGCAGTAACACAAAGCATGGGTAACCTTGGTTTGAATGAAATTACTAACGTAAGAATAGGAAAACACATCACGCTTAAAGTAGATGCTGCTGATGAAGCTACTGCAACTAGTAAAGTGGATGAAGCTTGTAAAAACTTATTATGTAACCTAATTATGGAAACATATACTTTTACTTTGACAGAAGCTTAAGACATCATTTTACATCCTTATTAAAGGCTGTATTCAAATAAATAAAAAACTCCAAGAGAAAATTCTCTTGGAGTTTTTTTGTGTATTTTATTTTGTTTTCGCTACACTCTAATTTTTATCTTCTTTCCTAGTAATTTCTCTAATCCACATTGTCATTCCCTTGAAAAAGGGAATCTTAACACAACCTGTCTCGATTTTTTTATCGGGAAGCATATTACCAACACTTGGTTTCTGTCTTCTCAAGAAGAAGAAGAAGAAGAAGAAGAAGAATTACAAAAAAGTATAGACCAAAAAAAAGCCTTCACAAATGTGAAGGCTTTTTAAATAATTTTGTTAAATCTTAGCTTTTAAGCATTGGGCTTTTAGCTTTGATAACTGGAGCACCATCTTCTGGAGCTGGTTTCAAAACTTCACCTTTTATTCTTACAACTTTAGTTGCTCCTGTAGTCGAGTTACTAGTAATAGTTACCGTCTTGTTTATAGGTCCAACTCTGTTTGTAGCATAAGTTACTTTCATTTTAGCTGTTTCCCCTGGAGCAATTGCTTCTCTAGGCCAACTTGGTACAGTACATCCACAACTTCCTTTTGCGTTTGTAATTAACAAAGGTTCAGTTCCTGAATTTGTGATTGTAAAAAAACAAGCTCCATCAGCATTTTTCTGAATTTTTCCGTAATCGTGTACATCTTTATCAACAGACAATGATGGTCCAGTTACTAGTTGAGTTGCTTTTTGATTTTGTGCAAATGTATTAGACGTAAAAGCAAATACAAAGCTTAATAATCCTAGGGATAAAATTAATTTTTTCATTTTTTTTTAGTTAATAGGTTGATATTTATTTCTTAGTTTGCTGGTGCTCCTGCTGGTGCTGGAACAGTCACATTTCCTTTAATTCTTACAACTTTAGTTGGTGCATTTTTTGCATTAGAAGTAATCGTTACAGATTTGTTTATTCTTCCTGGTCTTTTAGTATCGTAAGTTACTTTCATTTTTGCCGATTTTCCTGGAGCAATTGCTTCTCTTGGCCAATCTGGAACAGTACATCCACAACTTCCTTTTGCTCTTGTAATAGTTAAGGGCTCAGTTCCTGTGTTTGTAATTGTAAAGTAACAACTACCGTCTCCTCCTTTCTCTACATTTCCATAGTCGTGCACTTCTTTATCGATAGATAAATCTTGCGCAGAAACTGTCATTGTGAAGGCTGCTACTAAAAATAATCCAATTGTTAAGGCTAAATTCTTCATGTTTTTTTTATTTGTAAATTTTATATTTATTTGAATGCTATATAGGCTAATTATCAATAACCGTACCAAAAGTACTTTAATTTTAATCTTTATGCACAATGTTAACAACAGATTAACAGAGGCTAAGATTTGATATAACCTTGCTTTGATTACGCCTCAAAACTACCAATAATTATGTAAAAAACCATGGGTTTAACAAGGAAATAACAAAATGTTATTTATTCTTCTTTTTATTGTTTTTTATCTCCAAATTAATAAACTCTTTAAGCTTCTTTGACTCCTCAGGATCAAGCTGTATTCCAAAAATAACGGACTTCCCTTGGTATTCAAAACTAAGTCTTTCGTTTCCTATATCCCAAAAAGCTCCTTGCATAACTACCGAGTAAGAGTTTGCTTTTTGTTCCAAAATTTTAACTGGTGACATGTTGGCATATTGGTATGAGTGAGCTTTACCAATTTTTCCAAATGCCTTTTTAACAATAAGTACATCTTTATCCAACTTAAAATACTCTACTCCTTTTTTACGCCATACATATACTCTTATTATTTTGTACAAATAGTAAGCCCAAAAGACTAAAAATATAACCAGGAACAATTGCAACTGATTCTTCTCTTCTATTTTTGTTACCTCATTTAAATATTTTCCTGAAACCAATACGTAGCTTATTGCAATACCTACCAACACCCAAAGCATTAGCCAACCATATAATAGGCTCTCTTTCCACTTCTCTACTTTGGTAGAAATAAGAATAGTTGTATATTCATCATGTCTATGAAAAGAAATTCTTTCTGAAATATATTTCATTTGTTATATCTTTGTTATTATTAACTTTGAAAATGAAACAATACCTTTTTTGGCATTATAATTGAATTCTCAAGCACGAAATTACTATTAAAAACATTAAAATGAAAAAGACATTATTATTATTAGGAATTGGATTACTATCTTTTGGTTACGTTCAAGCCCAAGATGAAGAATTTGAAGAAGATAAACTGATTGAAAAACTAAGAACTAAATATGCAGATGAAAAATATGAGGCTTGTGCTGACATTGCAATAAAATCTGCTGACAATAGTAAACACAAAGACAAACCCGAAGTATACATCTATGCTTCAATGGCTTGCTTAAGGATTTCTCAAACTAACGAAGGTGTAGAAGATTACAAAAAAGCATTTTCTGACGCATTGAGTTATGCAGGTAAATACAGAAAAAAAGACAAGGAAGGCAAATACTACAATGATTACATTACGCATTTTGAAGAAATGAAAAAAATCATTGCAGAGGAAGTAGAAAACTATATGCTTGAAGATAGAAAGGCTAAAGTTTATAAATCGGCCAAGAAATCTTTAGGACTTATTAGCAAAATAAACAAAATGGATCCAGACGACAAAGGGGTTTATTTAACCAATGCTGTTCTTGAACTAAAAGTTAAAAACACGATTGAAGGAAAAAAAATGATGAAGGTAATTATGCCTGAGATAAAATATCTTGCTGCAACTTCTAGCTCTGAAAAAACAAGACCTTTATTAACTGAAAAAGAATTAGAAAAGCAAAACAAAAAAATTGAAGAAGTGATGGGAGGGCCAATGAAAAAAATAAAGCCTTTTGATGAGATGAGCGAAATGGAACAAGTTTTCTTAAAACTTGGACTTATTGAATATGCTGAATACCTTCACTCGAAAAAGAAATATGATGAAGCAAAAGAAGTAATAGAAATTGGGAAACCATTCTTCTATGAAGAAAATGACTTGTATGAAAGACAATATACTCCTGACTACAAAGAAACTTACGACTTGATTAATGGATAATAAATAGTAAATTATCATAAAAAAAACTCCTGAAGAAATTCAGGAGTTTTTTTTATGCTCTTTTTTTTAATGATTAATACTAATCCTTGGAGTTCTTAAAGGCCTCCGTTCTTGCAACTCCTACAGGATTATTAAGCTTATATGTAGAAAAGTCTCTTGGCGCTTCCAAGCTTGTTCCTCTAAGAGTTATGGTAGGAGTAAGAATGTACACAGTACTGTCAGAATAAATAGTACTATCACGCAAGTAAATTTCCTCAGACATTATTGTCTCATTCTTTTTATTCTTAATGATTACATTTTTTCTAAATATAAGATCATCATTATTGGCTCCTGTCAATCCATAACCACAAGTAAGTCTTGTTTCTAACTTTCCTTTAGAATTATAAAACTGAGCATCTAAACCTTCTGGAAACAAAGTGTAACTCGTATCTGTAGTGTACTTATGAACTACGGGAGCTACCAACACTCTCTTCACTCTACCAGAGTCCGAATATGTCAATGTAACACCTTTAGACACTTCATCAGGCAAATTCGCTTGACTGATCACATCCATTTTTTCTAGATCACTTCCTTGGCAAGCAATCATAAAACTAATTGCAATACATGTTATTAAATATTGTGTTCTTGTTTTCATGTAACTAGGTAATTTGTTTAAGAACGACTTCAATCCTTAATTATTCCTCAAAGCTAATTAATAAAAAATTATTGTCCCAAAAAAAAACCATTCGTCATTTAACGAATGGTTTTAAATTATTATTTAATCTTTACTATTATTTCACTGTAGTAGAATAACCGTTACAAGTTCTGTAAGATTCTCCTGTTTTTAACCCCTGTCCAAAAACTTGCTGTTTTGTAGGGAAACCAGCTTTGTAGCTACTCATTGCTCTAGATGCCTCTGAAGAAACTGAAGGATCTACACTTTTTGCTTTTGCCGCCATATCATATGCAGCCCAGTTAATTGCTCTATCATCAAAGGCAGATGTTCCGCACTTAGATCTTGCAATTATTCCTGCTTTAATTAAGTAAGCATCTCCACAATTTGGGTTAATTGCTAAAGCATCATTTGCATAAGAACCTGCACTACTTCTAAAGTTTGAAGCTGCATCCATCATAAATTTCACTTTATCTTCATCATTCTCTGCTAATTCGATTGCTTTGTCAAAAAATCCTTGCGCTTTAGATTTCTCTCCTTTATTGATATAAATTTGAGCTATTCTTCTGTACCCATCTGATGTTGGATTTTCTTTTACATCTATTTCATTTAATGTTTCAAAAATATCGTTATTCGTACATTGTCTTCTTTCTAGAGTAGTAAGAATCTTTTTTCTTTCGTTAGCATCTGTTTTTGCTAATTCAAATTTCTTTCTGATGATTGGCAACAAGTTGTCACAACTTAAACAAGGTCCTAGGTATTTATCAACTGCTCCCTGTGCTTTATCGTACCCACTTTTTGCCTTATTCACTTCTACTATAGCAGATAATCTTTCGTATTCAACTACTAATACCTCACAATCTCTTTTTTCTTTGTTCTTAAGAACTGCCAAAGCATTAGAGTAATAATAAATTGTACTTGCTTTTACAGTGTTTTCAGAAGAATCGATAGCTTTCTTTATTAACTCTACTCCTCTTTCTACTTTTCCTGATTTAATAAGGTCTGCTCCAAAATCTTCATTGATTCCAGGGTTATCTCCAAACAATTTAATGCTTTGCTCATAGGCCCAAATTACAGAATCTTTCAATGCAGTTTTTCTTGCTGCTGTAGCTCCTTTTTGTAATTTTTTCATGATATAAATACCATTGTCATATAAGTTTGCATTATACTCAGGACAAGTGTTTACTGCTTGTCTCCAAAAATTATAGGCATCTTTATACATTTCTTGCTTAAGGTAATCTCCATAAAGTGAAAGATACTTTTTACATTCATCTGGTTTTTCTCCCAAATTACCAGTTTGAGAAAATATTCCCAGTGTGAATACTGATAATAATAATGTTAGAGTAATTGTTTTCATTGTTTTTTAATTTATTGTTTTTTTAGTCAAATTTTCTTTTCACAAACCATCTGTTTCTTACTTGAGGCATAATTGAAATTCCAAAATAAATAGTAGTGAAATTTTCTTTTATCAAGCCATTGTCTGTTGTTCCTCTTGTTCCTAAGTCAACCCCAATGTTTATCATTGAAACAGATTTAAATTCATTTTTAGATGTAGAACTTGGTTTAATTGGTAGTCCTAATCCAAAACTCGTGCCAAACTCAGTGATTTGAGTGTTATTAAATTGTAAAGGAGAATTAACATACCTTAATCCCGCACGATATTGTATCTTTTCATAATACTTCGCAGAAGTATTAAAAACATCTTCTGGTGTATACCTCAACCCTAATGAAACAGAAGAAGAACTAGCCAAAGAATCTGATGCACTTGTCTTTGTAAAATCCTCTTTGTAAGAAGACCAATCTTGCATTTGGTATTGTGCAGCTATCTCTAAATTATTATTTAATTGAACGGCAGCTCCTATTTTAAAATTAAGAGGAATGTTTATTTCTCCTTTATTTTCTGAGGCATAAAACAAAGTATCTCTTACCACCTCAACTGATGAAAAATTAGTATAAGTTCCAAAGAACTCATCTCTTGTAGAGGTTAATGTTGATCCAGTAGAGAAAGAAGACCCTATTGAGTAAGATAAATTGTTTGTAATTTTTTGTTTGTATAACAATCCAAATTCAAAATCGAATCCATAATTATTAGTACTCTGAGATAATAACGTATTTAACGCTTGGTCATCATCAGGAAATTCTACCGTTCTTGTTTTTTCTATATTCCCAAAAAGAAAAGAAACGTTAAACCCTAAAGATAAACTTACTGAATCCTTATTTATCACATCATATCCTGCTCCAAAATAAGTTCTATTCAATCCTCCTTTTCCATTATAAGCATAATCTACATTTCCTATTCCTGCCTCACTATTGGTAGAGCTTATGTCATAACCTGTAGTTGTATAAGGCAGTACTCCAAAAGAAATCCCCATTCTATTATTTACAGGAATACCAATTGCCAACTTTGTAAAAGTAGTTGCAGAAACTTTCCCTTCTCCTGAGCTAGAACTAAGTGTAAGAAACTGCGAAGCTCCGTCAATTTCAAATACTGGCATATGTTTCACCAAAGATGAATAAGATGCCGGGTTCGAAATATTTAACATATTAAAATCCGATAAAGCTACCGAAGCACCTCCCATAGTATTGTATGCAGGAGAATGATTATTATTTAAATCTCCCAATCCTATTCTAGAGTATGGTGAGATTCCTGTTTCTTGTGCACTAAGTTGTAGTACAGAGAAAGTTAATAATAAGGTAAAAAGGGCTTTAGGAGCGTGAGTTATAAAGAAGTATTTCATTTAATCCTATTAGTGTTAATTTTTGTTCTACAAATATGTTACTTTTTAATTCTTTATCAAAGAAAGATGCGTCTCCTCCTGTTAAAATTACTGTTAATTTATCATAAACAGTACGATATTGAGCTATTACGCCATCAATTTCGTGAATGCATCCATTAATTACTCCTGATAATATTGAGTTTTTGGAAGAGTCACCTATAAAAAAATCTAAGTGCTCTGCTTCTATTAACGGCAATCCATTTGTAAAAGTATTCAATGCTTTAAATCTCATTTGTAAACCTGGCGATATTGCTCCGCCTTTGTATTCATTTTTATCTGTAATGGCATCAAACTTTATGCAAGTACCACAATCTATTGTCAATACATTAGAATTGGGATACAGTTTACTTGCACCTATTACATTTGCCAATCTATCATCCCCTAAAGTAGTGGGAGTACTATATTTATTGGCGATAGGAATTGCTGTTTCATGGGATAAGTGGATAAACTCCAATCCTTTTTTATTCAACACTTCCTCTATTTTATTGCTTTTGGCAACAGCACTAATTAGTGTATTGGCAACTTGTTTTTCTTTCAGAAATTGTTCTAAATCATTAGAATCACCACTTCCAGAAACCAACAAAGTTTGCCCTTTAAAAAGAGCAAACTTTATTTTTGTGTTTCCTATGTCTATAATTAAATTCAAAAGAACTATGCTAGAGTTAAATCTAAGTTGAAGTCTGTTAATTTTTTGAATTCAGCAACTCTATCGTTAATTTCCTCAACAGATAAATCTTCTATTCTTTCTGGACCAAATTTCTCTACACAGAAAGATGCCATTGCAGAACCTACAACAACTGCTCTTTTCATGTTTTCGAAAGAAGTATCATCTGTACTTGCCAAATATCCAATAAATCCTCCTGCAAAAGTATCTCCTGCTCCTGTTGGATCAAATACATCTTCTAATGGTAATGCTGGTGCATAAAAGATTCCTTCTTCTCCAAATAGTAAAGCTCCGTGCTCTCCCTTTTTGATAATTAAGAATTTTGGCCCCATTGCCATAATAATCTTAGCTGCTTTTCTTAATGAGTATTCTCCAGATAATAATCTTGCTTCTTCGTCATTTATGGTCAAAAGATCTACTCTTGCTATTACTTTTTTAAGATCATCCATAGCTACATCCATCCACAAGTTCATTGTGTCTAGCATAGTGAATTTTGGTTTTCCTCCTAAGTTATCCAATACTTGAGATTGAATAGCTGGCACCAAGTTTCCTAACATTACGTATTCTGCTTCTTTATATGCTTCTGGAATAACTGGATCAAAATTTTCCAAAACGTTCAATTGAGTTTCAATTGTATCTCTTGTGTTCATATCATTGTGATATTTCCCAGACCAAAAGAATGTTTTTTCCCCTTCTTTAACTTGCAATCCTTCCAAGTCAATATTTCTTGACTCTAATCTTTTTATCATTTCTTGTGGAAAATCATCTCCAACAACAGAAACAATTCCTGATTTATTCAAAAAATAAGATGCAGATAGTGCAATATATGTACAAGATCCTCCAACAATTTTGTCTCTTTTTCCAAAAGGTGTTTCTAAGGCATCAAAAGCGACAGTTCCGATAGATAATAATTTCATTGATTTTTAGCGTTTTATGTTTTTATATTTATTTCAATTCAAAAAAAAGTTTTCATTTCCCAAAACTTTCTTGCAAATATATTGTTTAATTAGAAACTTTCCCCTAATATTGCAATCTCATTTGAAAAAAGGAGAAAAAGATTCCCCCTTAGCTCAGCTGGTTAGAGCGGTTGACTGTTAATCAATAGGTCCAAGGTTCGAGTCCTTGAGGGGGAGCAGAAGTAAAGCCACAAACATTAATGTTTGTGGCTTTTTTGCTTCTTACAAGTTTCTGTTTTACATCTCAAATATCTTTTTTCTTCCCACATATTAAAGATTAACAATAATTAAGAAAGAAATTCCTTTTGCAGAAAATTGAATAAATCTTATCTAAGACCTATTTTATCACATTCAAATAGTAATTAATATTTTTTTTCATCATTTCATGAAATTTCTCTCCATGCATTTTGTTTAATTAGAAACTTTCCACTAATATTGCAAACTCGTTTGAAAAAAGGAGAAAAAGATTCCCCCTTAGCTCAGCTGGTTAGAGCGGTTGACTGTTAATCAATAGGTCCAAGGTTCGAGTCCTTGAGGGGGAGCAAAAGTAAAGCCACAAACACTAGTGTTTGTGGCTTTTTTGCTTCCTATAAATTTCTGTCTTCACCTATCTACACTCTAACAACCTCCTCCTTCTCCAACACTAAAGAGAAATTCTTGTTCTACAAAATCTCCTTTTGCATTAGTAGCAGGAATCCAATTTGGCATACTTTTAATCACATCCAAAACCAAATTATCAGTTTCCTCATCATTAGATGAGTTTTCAATTCGCACATTTTGAACTTTCCCTTTTTTATCTATCACAAAAAGTATTTCTATATTTCCTGGAAACTCAATTTCTTTCCCTTCTACTTTAGCATTGTCAATTTTTGTAAGATTAAGCCTCCCCTTCGTTTCTTCTTTTAAATATGAAATTAATTTTTCATTTCCTTCTCCGCACCTAGCTTCTATTTCGGGTATTAAAGACATACTAATATTCATCTCTCTATCTTCTTCCGATTCACCTATCGCATTGCCCTTTTTATATTTCACCTTCACATCAATGGTTGTTCCCACAGAAGATGCAGCCAACAATTGCCTTTGTCCTTTTGTCAATTTATCATTTACTCCAAACTCTGTCTTTTTGTCTCCATATCTATTTGCTGTTATCTCTACTCCTTTGTAATGCTTAATCCAATTAGCGGGATAGTAATCAATAAAATCCGACAGACGAGCTGCAGAAACCAATTTTTGTTTTGAAATTGGCTTCTCATAATTCCCTCTTACCACATAAAACAATTCCTTTTCTTGCACTGGCAAAGCATCCACTAGTTCTTCTTTTGTATGAGTATTAGTTTGACAGCAAAATTTCGCTTCTTGTCTTTCACACATCTCTTCCCCACTAGAAACAAAACTCATAGCTAAAAGTCCTGCTCCTAAGATTACTAAGCTTGTTATAATTACTGATTTTTTCATGATACATATTGATTATTGGTTCATTACAAATCTAATCTGAAACATAATAACTCACTGAAAACGAAGTGTAAAAAGATGTTAATGAAGTGTAAATACGTTTTTCACTTTAATTTTTAAGTTAACTTTGGTTTATGTCTACAAGAAATATACGAATAATCTTACTACTGATGCTAATTACAATTGGCTCACTATTTATTACCCAGGCATATTGGTTTAAAAAGAGTTTTCTATTACAAGAAACTCAGTTTGATGAAAAACTAAACATTGCGCTAAGAAATGTAGCCAACAAAATTCTGCTTGCAGAAAACGATTCTACTTCGCGTATTGCACCAATCATGAAAATTTCTTCCAATGAATTTTATGTAAGAACAGATTGTTATTTCAGCTTGGCAACTTTAGATAGCCTTCTTAAACTTGAATTCACTGCACGAGACATTCTAGTAAATTTTGATTATTTACTTTTAAAATCTATTGACAATAAAATCATATTAGGTAACTCCATAGACTTTTCTCTTTTTCCTGATGTTGCTTGCAAAGAAAGAACAGACGGAAAGGAGAATTATGATTTTAAGATAAGACTGAATAATAAAACGACTTTTCTACTCAACTCTATGGGGATTTGGATGTATTCTTCCTTAAGCCTGCTATTAATCCTTGGAATTTTTACTTTTATAATGATTAGCATTTTGCGAGACAAAAAGCTAACCAACCTTAAAAATGACTTTGTAAATAACATGACACACGAGTTAAAAACTCCAATTGCCAATATTGCTGTAGCATCTGAAGCAATAAGAAACAAAAACATCCAAATGGATGAAACCAAACTACAGAAATACACGGACATTATTCACAAAGAAAATGAAAGGCTACACAATTTAGTTGATCATGTTTTACAAATCTCATTCATTGAGAAAAAGGAACAATCCTTATTTTTTGAAGAAATAGACATTCATAAACTAATAAAAAACGCTTTAATAAGTTTTGAGCCATTAGTAATAAAGCATAAAGGAAGCTTTACAACTAACTTATCTGCCACCAAGCACATAATGAAAGGTGACAAAATTCACCTACAAAATGTTATTTATAACTTGCTAGACAATGCTATTAAATACAGTAAAGTGAATCCAATAATTACAATTGTTACAACTAATACAAAAAACGGAATAAACATAAAAATTAGCGACAATGGAATTGGGATTAACAAAGAAAACCAACTCTATATTTTTGATAAATTTTACCGTGCAGAAACGGGTGACTTACATAACACCAAAGGTTTTGGATTAGGCCTAAACTACGTAAAACTAATTGTAGAGAAACACAAAGGTTTGGTTACATTTGAAAGTAAGGAGAACAAAGGAAGTAGTTTTAATGTATTTTTACCCTTATAAATATGGAAAACAAAAAGCAATTACTATTAGTAGAAGATGACGAAAGCATGGGCTTTTTATTAAAAGATAGCTTAGAAAATTATGGATTTAACGTGGTTCACTTTTCTAATGGAAAAATTGCCCTTGCGGAATTTAGCAACTACAAATTTCATCTTTGTATTTTGGATGTAATGATGCCAGAGTTAGACGGATTTAGCCTTGCCGAAAAAATTAGAGAAAACGATTATGACATTCCACTTTTATTCCTAACGGCAAGGGCTCAAAAAGAAGACCGAATTAAAGGGCTAAAACTTGGTGCAGACGATTATGTTACAAAACCATTTAGTGTAGAAGAATTAGCACTTAGAATAAAAGCGATTCTAAAAAGAGGAAAAACAATTCCCACTTCCAAAAAATCAATTTCATTTGCTAGTTTTTCCCTCGATCAAAACAATCTAATCTTAACTACAGCATCAAAAAAGGTGCAACTTACCCAAAAAGAATCTGATATTTTGGCGCTTTTTGCCATGAACCCAAGCTTGCTATTAAAAAGAGAGTACATTCTTAAATCCATTTGGAAAGACGACAGCTATTTCGTTAGCAGAAGTTTAGATGTATTTATATCCAAATTAAGAAAACATCTAAAAGAAGATACCTCTGTAAGAATCGTAAACATTCATGGCTCGGGATACAAATTTATGGCTTAGGTTTGCCCCAATGAATTACTCTCTCCATTCTTTCGGTATATAAGGATTAATAGTTAATTTTGGTAAATCAAAAACCTCATTAACTTGTTTAGTTTTTTCAACCAAATATTATTCACTTATGGAGATCAAGATGAAAAAATAATTAGAGTGCAAGCTCTTTTTTTCATCCTAATCACATTGGTTGTTTCTATTCTTTTATACAAAGGTGTAAAAGCAATTACAAAAAAATACATGGAAAAAAACTCCGACAGTGTCGGAAGAGTTGATTCATTTATTCAAATTCAAAAATATTTCTTTGGTTTTATTGCCTTTCTAGTTATTCTAAATATCTTAAAATTTAACCTTACCAGTTTAATTGTAAGTGCCAGTGCAATACTTGTTGTTATTTCATTTGGACTTCAAAGTCTGTTTACCGATTTCATCTCGGGAATTATTATTTTATTTGACGGTACAATAAAATCTAGCGACATTATCGAAGTGGGTGGAACTGTAGGAAAAGTAGAAAGAATTACACTAAGAAACACTACGCTAATTACCCGTGATGACTACACCATAATAATGCCCAACAAAAAATTTATTACTGAAAACGTTACCAACTGGAGTCACAACAACAATACAATGAGATTTCACATAACTGTAGGAGTAGCTTACGGCAGTGACACAAAGCTGATTTCCAAATTATTGTCTAAATGCATAGACGAACATTCTCTTATCAGTAAATCGAAAAAAGGATTTGTTGGATTTAAAGATTTTGGAGACTCTGCACTTGTGTTTGAATTGTATTTTTGGACAACAGAAATTTTTAGAATAGAAATAATAAAAAGTGACTTACGATTTATGATTGATAAATCATTTAGAGATAATAATATTTCTATTCCTTTTCCACAGAGAGACTTACACATTATCCCTACCGAAAATCCTATCTCAAAATAACTAACGAAAAGTTATTTCGTATTACCCTTAAAAACACAAAGCATGATTACTGAATTTGGCAAATCAAATACAATCCTAAATACTTTTCTTAGAGAATTGAGAGATGTTTCTATTCAGCATGATTCTATGCGTTTTAGAAGAAACTTAGAGAGAATAGGTGAAATAATTGCTTACGAACTAAGCAAAACTCTTGATTACGAAACAAAAGAAATAACTACTCCTCTCACAACAACTAATGTTTCTGTACCCGCAGAACAGCCAGTAATTGCAACTATACTTAGAGCCGGATTACCCCTTCACAATGGTGTTTTAAACTATTTTGATAAAGCAGAAAACACTTTCATATCTGCCTACAGAAAACACGGGGACCAAAATGATTTTGAAGTGGAAATTGAATACATGGCTAGTCCAAGTATAGAAGGAAAAACACTTATTTTGTGTGACCCTATGCTAGCAACAGGAAGCTCTATGGTATTAGCATACAAAGCTATTCTTGAAAAAGGAACACCTAAAAAAACTCATGTTGTATCGGTAGTTGCTAGTAAAGCAGGAATGGATTTTTGCCTAAAAAACATGCCCAAAGAGGTTGATTATTGGATAGGAGAAATAGACGGAAAATTGGACGAAAAATCTTACATAGTACCAGGACTTGGTGATGCAGGAGACTTAGCCTACGGAACAAAAGAATAAAACTATGGTTTGGAAATATATTGGAATTGCTTTATTGGCTACAGTTAAGTTTATCTTTTCTCCTTTGGCCGCTACTGCCATTAACGACCACACATGGTATTATACTTATCTTGCAGTTTGCTTGGGAGGTTTAATTAGTGCCTCATTCTTTTATTTTTCTTCTGTTCAAATAATAAAGCGGAACATAGATAGGAGAAACAGAAAAGGAATAGTGAAAAAGAAATTCACTAGGATGAATAAGCTTATTATTAAAACAAAAAAAAGCATAGGTGTAGTTGGTTTAGCACTTCTTGCAGCTTCCTTTATCTCAATCCCGCTAGGAAGTATTGTCTTAGCAAAATTTTATAGACACAAAAAAAGCACTATATTGATTCTATATTTAGCCATCTTGTTTTCGGGAGGTGTGTGCACGGCAGTAACTTATTATTTTATTTAAATGAAAAAAGTTCTTCTATATATCTTTTGTCTTTCTTTTCTTTTCCAATGCAAGGAAGAGGAAAGTACAATTGCATTTGAAGAATACTACAAGCTAGATATTGGCATAAAAACCGACAAGCTATTTTCTCCACGAAAAAAAGCTAAAGTACCTTTTCACTATAATCAGATTTACGATCCATTTATTACCAACGACTCTATACAGACTGTAAAATCTGTATTTGAAAAAGGAAAATACAACAAATTAAGAATTGTTGCACTAGACACGACCAACACGAGTGTAAATGTATCTATAAGAAAGAAAAGAAGTAAAATAGTAAGCGGGATTCCTGTAATTATAATAAACAAGGCGATAAAAAACACTAACCACCTTTTGTTGCACAGAGGATGTGCTATTCTTATTCAAGAAGCTAAAAACAAAAAAGGAGAATGGAAAGAAGTAGAAAGATTAACCAAAGAAAAAATCGGTAATTTCTACTATAAGATAGAACCAAAAGAGTATATATACACAAAAGTCCCTCGATACAAAGGGACTTTTGAAACAACTTTCAGAATCAAGCTAAAGCTAGATGATGAAAAATACATTTACAGTAATGAATACAAAGGAATGATTCAGAACTGGATGATTAGATAAAGAGAATTACATTTCCAAACTAGAAGTTGGGAATTTTCTATCTACTTTCTTGAATAAACCTTGTAATACTTTACCAGGACCAACTTCAATAACCTCTTCTGCACCATCCGCAATCATGCTATTCATTGTTTGTGTCCATTTTACTGCACCTGTCAATTGGTTGATTAGGTTTTCTTTTATTTTCACTGGATCAGTCTCAGCTACTGCAGCTACATTTTGATAAATAGGACAGGCTGGCGCGTTTATTACTGCTTTCTCTATTCCAGCTTGTAACTCAGCTTTTGCTGGAGCCATAAGTGGCGAGTGAAAAGCTCCTCCTACTGGAAGTTTCAATGCTCTTCTTGCTCCTTTTTCTAATAAAGCCTCACATGCTTTATCAATTGCTTCTACTTCTCCAGAAATTACCAATTGTCCTGGGCAGTTGTAGTTTGCTGCAACTACTATTCCATCAATATCTGCACATACTTGCTCCACTATTTCGTCTTCAAGACCAAGAACAGCCGCCATTGTAGATGGTTGTGCTTCACATGCTTTTTGCATTGCAAGTGCTCTTGTATACACCAATTTAAGTCCTTCTTCAAAAGATAAAGCATTAGCTGCTACCAATGCCGAAAATTCTCCTAAAGAATGTCCTGCTACCATTGCTGGCTTAAAATTATCTCCTGCTACTTTTGCAAGAATTGTAGAATGCAAAAATATTGCTGGCTGTGTCACTTTAGTTTGCTTCAACTCTTCTGGAGTTCCTTCAAACATAATGTCAGTAATTCTAAACCCTAGAATTTCGTTAGCCTTTTCAAATAATTCTTTACCCAACTCTGAATTATCGTATAATTCTTTACCCATTCCTACAAATTGTGCTCCTTGACCTGGAAAAACATATGCTTTCATAATAGTATTTTTTTTAATTTAATAATTGGAGATTTAATAAAACCTCCACAAATTGAGGTAACTCTATGGAGCCCCCTGATTTTTAACAAAAACGAATGTAAAAAATGTATTTTAATTAAGGTAAAAAAATCGTATCTTTGTGCAAAATATAAATTGTTAATTAAAACTTATATTTTAAACCAAAAGACTAGTTAACACTAGTCTTAGCTAATAAATAAAACATCTTATGAGTACAGAAACCATAGCTATAAAAGTTACAAAAACGGAAAAATCAAGAATTAACGAAGTTGATTTTGACAATATTCCTTTCGGAAAAGTATTTTCGGACCATATGTTCACTATGGATTATAAGGATGGAGAATGGTGTAATGCCGAGATTGTTCCTTTTGGAAAATTAGAGTTTAGTCCAGCAATGTCTTCATTACATTATGGACAATCTATTTTTGAAGGTATGAAAGCTTACCGTAAAAATGGAGAAGTATACACGTTTAGAGCAAAAGACAACTTTTCTAGATTAAATAAATCTGCAGACAGAATGTGTATGCCAAACATACCTGGTGAATTGGTGATGAATGGACTTAAAGAATTATTAAAAACAGATAGAGAATGGATTCCAGAAAACGAAACTAACTCTTTGTATGTTCGTCCATTTATGTTTGCTACAGATGAATATGTTGGAATTAGACCTTCAGAAAATTATAAATTCATTATTTTTTGTTGCCCAGTAGGAAACTACTACACAGAGCCACTTAAAGTAAAAATTGAAACTCACTTTACAAGAGCTGCAAATGGAGGTGTTGGAGAAGCAAAAGCGGCAGGAAACTACGCTTCATCACTTTACCCAGCAAAACTTGCCAAAGAGCAAGGTTACCACCAATTATTATGGACAGATAGCAAAGAGCACAAATACATTGAAGAATCAGGAACAATGAATGTAATGTTTGTAATAAACGACACATTGATAACTCCTCCATTATCTGGAACAATTCTTCCTGGTATTACAAGAAACAGTGTACTTACTATTGCCAAAGATTGGGGATACAAAGTAGAAGAAAGGCAAATTACCGTTACAGAAGTTCTAGAAGCTGCCAAAGACGGAAGCTTAACTGAAGCTTTTGGTGCTGGAACTGCTGCAACTATTGCACAAATTGAGACTATAGGGCATGACGGTACTGACTACAAGCTACCTGAAATAAAAAGCAGAGAATTATCTAACAAAGTTTTAAACTTCCTGAACAACATAAAAAGAGGGCAAGAAGTAGACAAATGGGGATGGATAGATAAAATCTAATAAACACAACAAATCTTATTACAAAGTGCTATTTTTAAAAAATTAGCACTTTTTTTATGGAATAAAATTTGTATTGCATCTAGTAATAAAACCAAAGCTTGAAAAACTATACATACATAGCACTGATCTTCTTATTACTCATTTCTACTTTAGGAATGGGACAAACGACCTACCTCATAAAAGGAAAGATTACTAGTCCTATTGGCGAGCCAGTTGAAGATGCCTCTGTGTTTTATGGATTAAACTCTAAGCAAAGAGTGCGTTCCAACTCTCAAGGAGACTACAGCATTACGATTACCTACATATCACCCGCAGAACTAATTATTGGACACGTAAGCTACAAGCAAGAGAAAATTGTAATTGACAAATCATTCTTAAAACAAAATGAAAACAAAATCATTGAACTGAATGTAAAATTAGATTACAAAACTCTTACTCCGTTTACCGTATATAGTAAGTCTAAACCCGATACCGTATTTGGAAGTGAACTAACAAGTGTATCGGACTATGAGTTTATTGGAGATAAAATGGTGCTACTTTCCTACTCTAAATCATTAAAGAAAAATGCTTTTCTTCAACTTACCTCTAAGAGGAATAAACTAATCACAACCTACAAAACTCCTCCTAACCCTAAGCGTTTGTTCAAAGATTTTGAAGGCAATCTTCATCTAATTACAGAAACTAATGTATTCCTTATTTCTATCGTGAAAAACGAAATTAGACTAAGACCTGTAGAGAAAGAAAAATTTTACAAACTAACCACAAGAATAATAGATACGTGCAACTCTCATTTTATCTATTCCGATTTCAGTGATGCTTACCCTGCTTTCAATTATTTTGCACAATTACCAACTGATACTATTGCAAAGAACATTCACCATGTAGAAAACAAATTTATGATGGATTTGTACAGAGCAGAATATAAATATGCACCAGCTAAACAAAAGCTTTGGGCTTTTAGAAAAGAGATTAAAACAGGAATAGATAAAGAGATATGGATTGGAGCAACTAATTTTACTCAGAGTTTGTATTATGAACCTCTGTATGCTCCGCTATTCGTTAATCAAGATACTATCCTAATATTTGATCACTACAGTGACCAATTGATGAAGGTAAATTCTAGTTTCGAAAAATTGGACTCTATTCCTATTTCCTACCACAAGGATAAAGACAAAAAAAACTGGCAACAGCCAATATTAAAAGATAAAGACCAGAATAAGCTTTACGGTCTTTTTCTTAAAAACGGATATTACTATTTAAAGCCAATTAATTTAAATGATGGCTCTACGTTCATATCATTCCGATTAAACTACCGATATGTAGAGAATGTGAAAGTAGAAAATGGCTATGTTTATTACATCTATAGACCTTACGAATCGTCACAAAAGAAATTCCTTTATCGTGAGGTAATTAATACCAAAATGGACTAGAATTTTATTGCAACACCTACGTTAACAGTAAAATTATTAGGAAACGCATTTACGCTTTGTTCCTTAGTGTTAGCATAAGGGTCGTTTGTATTATTCGAAACTTGTTTATCCCAATAAAAACTTGTAAAGCTATAAGGTAAACTTACATCTAAAAACATTCTTTTTCCTATTTTCATATTCACTCTAGGAATTATAGATGCACTAATTTCAAAATCTCGATTTGAATATGAATTATCCGAATAAGAATAGTTAACATCACTATAAGCATATTTTGCTCCAGCTCCGGCTCCTATAAAATAACTAAACCTTGATGTTTCTGATTTATTAAAAAGTCTCCAATTGTATGAATATCTACTCCCCAATTCAATACCAAAACTACCATTAGTAAAACTATTTTTAGAAGTACCAAATCGAAAATCAGTTAATTCTACTTCATTAAAATTCCCGTATTCTTTTCCCCAACTAATGGCAGGAGAAAAAGATCTAGGTATGATAATACTATAACCACCAGCAGTATTATAATTATTACTCTCAAAAGTAGAGGTAGCGTATAACTTTGCAGCAAAAACAGTTTTAGATTTCGCAAGCTCAGATTTTTGACCATAAAAACTTGAAACGGTTAACACCATTATTGCGAACAATATAGAAGAAACTAATTTCATAAGGCTTTAATTTTCATTAATTAGGTATAAATATAAAGGAAACAACTTTTTACTCCTATTTTTTTAACATTTTTAACAATCTCTAGAATCTAATAATTCCCGCTAAACGCAAAGAAAAACTCCTTGGGAAGAAATCAATATTATTGTATACATTAGTTTGTCCGTTCAAAGGCAAAGAAGGATCAGATTGTGAATGTCTGGAATTTTCAAACTCTAATAGATTATAGGTTAAACTTAATTCCAATGCAATATTATTAAGAACATCATAAGTTAATCTTGGCACTGCAACCAAGTTAAGATTTATAAACTTTCCCAAGGTTGGTACAAAAACACTATTAGCTGTTTCTATAGATGAATTGGCTGTTGCAAAACTAAATCCTGCTCCTCCTCCCAAAAAGAACTGAAACTTACTGTCATCAACATCACTAAACTGATGGTTATAGGTATATTCTGCTCCTCCACTGTAAAGAAAGGTTTGAGCTCTAGATTGGAAATTGATAGAAGTAATTTCAATTTCATGATAATTTGCTCCTTCTCCCCATGCTATTGCAGGCGAAAAACTTCCCAAAGAAACTGTTCTTGTTGCCTGAGTTTGTCCCAAATCAAATGTTGCTCCTTTGTACATCTTGAACATTAAAAATTTTCCTGAGTTGGATTGAGAAAAAGATACTGCTGAGAAAACAAGCAGAAATATGAATAGTGATAATTTTTTATTGTTCATTTTGATTTAGTTTAGGTAATAACTATTTATTGACAAATATATTATTGAACTAGCATTAAATTGCATTTTTATTCAAAAAAAGTGCCTCAAGAAAAATATTAACCCATTTATGAAAACATTTTTCATTTATCCACTTATCTTTGTTTTTCATTAATAGAATTAAAAAAACACAATCGTGGATAGAATAACAGTAAAAGAAGCAATTTCTGCAACCAACTTGGTAGGATCTACCATTACAGTAAACGGATGGGTAAGAACATTTAGAAGCAATAGATTTATTGCAATAAATGATGGTTCTACTATCAAAAACATTCAAGCTGTAATAGATTTTGAACAACATGAAGAGTCTGTATTAAAGTCTATCAATACAGGAGCTGCTATTTCTGTTACAGGAACATTAATAGAGTCGCAAGGAAAAGGTCAAAGTGTAGAAATTCAAGTTTCTTCTTTCGAAATATTGGGAGAAGCAAACCCAGAAGAATATCCTTTGCAACCAAAAAAGCATTCTTTGGAATTCTTGAGAGAGAAAGCTCACCTAAGAATAAGAACGAATACATTTGGAGCTGTGTTTAGATTGAGGCATGCAATGTCCTATGCTGTTCACAATTATTTTCACACAAGAGGATTTTACCAAATGCATACACCTATCATTACTGGTAGTGATGCCGAAGGAGCTGGAGAAATGTTTAGAGTTACTACAAATGACCAAAACAATGTTCCTAAAGATGAAAATGGAGAGGTGGACACAAGCAAAGATTTCTTTGGTAAAGAAACTAACCTAACGGTATCTGGACAGCTAGAGGCTGAACTTGGAGCTTTGGGACTTGGTAAAGTATATACTTTTGGGCCTACATTTAGAGCAGAAAACTCTAACACTACTCGTCACTTAGCTGAGTTTTGGATGATAGAACCTGAAGTTGCATTTAACGATATTATTGACAACATGAACTTGGCTGAGGATTTCTTAAAAAGTCTTGCTCAATATGCTTTGGACAACTGTATGGACGACTTAGAATTCTTAAGAGATAGAGAATTACAAGAAGATAAATCGAAACCACAAGCTGAAAGAAATGAACTGAACCTTATTGAAAGATTACAGTTTATCACTGCCAATGATTTTGAAAGAATTACTTACACAGAAGCGATTAGAATTTTAGAAAACTCTAAACCTTACAAGAAAAAGAAATTTAACTACATGCCAGAATGGGGAAGTGACTTACAAACTGAGCACGAAAGATTCTTGGTAGAAAAGCATTTCAAAAAACCAGTTATTATAAACGATTATCCTGCTAGTTTCAAAGCATTTTACATGCGTCAGAATGAAGATGGTAAAACGGTAGCAGCTATGGATATTCTTTTCCCAGGTATTGGAGAAATAATTGGAGGATCACAAAGAGAAGAAAGATTGGATGTATTGAAAGCAAAATGTAAAGATTTCAATATTCCAGAAGAGCATGTATGGTGGTACTTAGAAACAAGAAAATTTGGAACTTGTAAGCACTCAGGATTTGGATTAGGATTCGAAAGACTTGTTATGTTCGTTACAGGAATGACAAACATCAGAGATGTAATTCCTTTCCCAAGAACTCCGAATAACGCAGAGTTTTAATAACTATCATAAAAATACAAATCATAAAAAAAGCCGAACTATTAAAACAGTTCGGCTTTTTATTTACCTGTAATTAATCTTTTTATTTACAAATTGAATAAAAATCCTATTCTCAAGTAAACTCTAGAATCAGCTCCAAATGTTCCTTGGTAAGGATTGTTTTTATCTCCTATCAAATCATACAACAACATGATTTGAAACCCATTACTTGCATATCCTCCACCAACCAATCCTATTGGCACCCATCTTCTTTCCCCTGCAGTCCTCGTGTTAAACAACTCTACATTTAATGCCTCAAACTCGGCATGAGCTACAAACTTATCTAAGAAAACATACCTAGTAAATAAACTCCCTCCGTAAACGCTTGTCGAAAAACGCGTTCCGTTACTTTGGTTTACGCTATAAAAATTATACTTAGCTCCAACACCCACAGAATATTCATTTGTAATTCTATATCCCAACAATGGTGCTATCTCAACATTGGTAATAGAACCAAACTGAGCCCAAAAATTCCCTCCTGTATACAGTCTGTCTTTAAACGCCAATTGACTCAAATCCTCTTCATCCGAAGCGTTATAATCTGGGTCGTATTGCGAATACGATACACTTGCAGAAAATAAAAAAAGGGCTACCAAGATGTTCTTAAAACTCATTATTCATGATTTTTGATTTAGTTAAACTAACGTAATTTGAACTAATTCATTGTTTACATTACAAAAATACAAAAATCTTTGTGATAGTCTGGAGTGTTCTTTTTCCAGTCGTTTATAGAGCTAGTTCTAATCTTCTGATTAGCCAAAGTGATATTGGAGGCAATACATAACTCTATGTTGTTGTCACAATGAATTAATATATCTTCTATCAGGTGATTGTTTCTGAAAGGAGTCTCCATAAATATTTGGGTAACTCCACTTCTAGATAATCTTTCTAGATTCTTCAAAGTTTTGATTCTCTCTCCTCTTTCTTTTGGTAAATAACCATTAAAAGTAAAGTTTTGTCCGTTTTTTCCCGAAGCAATTAACGCCAATAAAATAGATGAAGGCCCTACAAATGGAAATACTTCTATTTTCATTTTGTGTGCCAAAGCAACTACTTCTGCTCCTGGATCTGCAATTCCTGGACAACCAGCTTCAGACATTACTCCTATCACTTTGTCTCTGTTGTTACTTACAAACTCGCTCAATTCTTTTGAAGAAGTACGCTTATCTATCACAAAAAATTCTTTTTCATCAATAGGATAAGTTCCATTTACTTTACGCAAATACCTCCTAGTTGTTTTTACATTTTCTACTATAAAAACCTGAACTTCATCCATTATTTTTTGCACTCCTACAGGAATAGTCATGTCCTGGTTATACTCGCCCATAGTGATAGGCAACATATATAATTTTCCTTTACTCATTTATTTTTTAATTAATAATTAAAAATGGATAATTGATATTTTTTTATCCAACATTAATTTATGAAATCAGTTTATTTACTATTTTCTCACACGCTTCATCCAACATTTTATATACATTCTCAAACCCTTCGTCTCCTCCATAATAAGGATCAGGAACTGACGAATTAGAGTTTGGCTCAATCTCATTCAGGATGAGTTTCACCTTCTGCTCCTCCGCTTCATTCTTTGCTAAGTTAAGGATGTTGTTGTAATTCTCGGTATCCATTGCGTAAATGATATCAAATTCACGAAAATCTTTCGTATTGAATTGTCTTGCTCTTTGGCTTGTCAAATCTATTCCGTA
>CAXIAX010000037.1:0-24836 GCA_964021785.1 uncultured Flavobacteriales bacterium | reverse complement strand
ATCAAAATAGTTTTATCCCTACCATTCCCTCTTTGGCTAATGCAATAATTAGCATTTATTTTTATGCTAAATACTCAAGGGATAATGCCAATAAGAATTTCAATATTGCACTCATTTTTGGAACACTTGCAGGATTGAGTAGATTCACTTTTGTAATTCCTTTAATTGCTATTTTGAGTGTGGAGTTTTTACAAATCATTAGAAAAAAATCAAAATTATCTCCTAAAATAGTTCCTGTAGTTCTATCCATTTCAATTTTCTTAGGCTATTATTTCTATAATAAATATTTGAGAAGTTTATATGGATCTAGCTTTTTAGACACCTTGATGAATGCCGAAAATTGGGATGCATTTGTAACCAAATTTAATCTAGCTATAGACAGTTGGGGAACTCAATATTTTTCTGCCATTCATTATTATGTAGCCTTAACTTTAATCCTTATCTCAAGTATTTACTTTGTCTTCAAAAAAGAAAAAACTGCCATAGAATTAAAAAAATTCAATCTATTTGTTGCTGTACTTATCCTTGGTAATATTTTCTTTTTAATAGCAATGGTTCATCAATTCATTTTACATGATTATTACTTTATAGATTCATTATATCTTCCTTTTGTTCTCCTGCTAATTCCTATTTTGGCATTTATTCCTAACCCAGATAAAAAATGGATGACTTCTGTTTACATTCTGATTTTAATATGCGTGGGATATCTATTTACCACAAATGGACTAGATTCACAAAACGAAAGATATACTTATAAATTTTGGGACGAGGGAGAACAGGTTGTAGAAAACTATCAGCTTGCAGATAAAGCACTCACAGGATTAGGATACGATATGGATGCTAAAGTATTAATTTTTGAATCTTTTGCGCCCAACCTTCCTTTGCTCACAATGAACAGAAAAGGATATGCGATTATGGCTCACAGAGTATCTACTATCGACAAAGCTCTTACTTGGGACTATGATGTAATTGTGATTCAGAACGAACAGTTTATTTCAAAAATATTACCGATTTACCCTAATTTATTCAATAAAATGACAAAAATATGGGGAAATGATAAAATCACCCTTTGCAAACTAGGTAAAAACAACCTTGATTTTAATTCTTTTTTCGACTTAAACTCAAAAGAATTACTAATAGAATCTAAAGTAGACAATGCACGTACAAAGAATGAATCTTGGATCAACATTACGCCTACACTCTTAATAAATGCTCAAAGTGACTCCAACGCAGTCTTGCTATTTAATAAAGACAAGGGGCCTGTTTTCTCTAATAAAACAATTGATTTTTTTGTATCTGAGAAGACTATACTCTTTGAAGGCGAATTTAAATTACCGCTAGAACATAATGCTTCTGTTACGATTTCTGTTAGCAATGAGCAAGGAGAAAATTTATATTATAAGGTGAAGGATTTAAAAAACTTAGCTCCTAAAAATGAAGATTGGAATACAGTAAGATTATGGATGAACATCCCTACTATTGAAGGAAAGGATTTAGAGTTAAAATTATACCTAACCAACAACAAAGAAGCGCCAATTTATTTGGACAACCTCTCTTTACTTCTGTTTGAAACTAAGATTTAGTTATTTACTCTAGACGTTCGTTTAATCTCATTGATCAACAATTGTTTTGAATCTTGGTAATTATCTATCATCAAATAATTTCCTCCACCCAAATTTGCAATCCCTTGCATTTCTTCTGCATTCTCTGGATTGTTTTTTATTCCTAAAACGGTAATTCCAATTCCTTTTTCGAAATTTTTAATTACCAATTTATCAATATTAGTTGCTCCTTTATTAAACTTTCCGTCTGTAGCCATTATTACTTGGTTATTTCCTCCCTCTATGTAATTTCTTTTGGCTTGCTTGTAAGCAAGTTTCATTCCATCACCTCCTGCAGTAACACCTTGTGCTTTTATAGCTTGAATCGTTTTCGTTAATAATTCTTTTTGCTCTCCCGAAGCACCATCCAAGATAACTTTAGAAAAAGTAGAATATGAAATTAATGTAATTCTATCTTCAGGCCTCAGTCCGTTTACCATTTCGATCAATGAGGCTTTCAACAAATCAAGCTTACCTTCTTTATTCATTGAAGTAGAGACATCTAATAAAAAGACTATGTTGTTTGATTTATATACAGGCTCAACCGGAGTTTCTGCCGTTTCTGTTATTGGCTCTCCTACTTTTATAGGAGTTGAATCTTTAATGGTCAAAACTACGGGTTTCTCAACTTCAGGCTCTAGCTCTATTGCTGGCTCTTCTAGAATCACAACAACTGGCTCCTCCGTTTCTTTGACTATTGGTTCCTCAGCAATTATCGTTTCTGGCTTATCCAAATAAACCAAAATAGAGTCATTCCTTTTATTAATGTATTTTGGAAATTCAGTACCTATATAATCATTTGCACCTATCACAAAATAATACAGTCCAATCAATGCCGAAGTTTTAACGACTCCATTCCTATTGGTTTTCTCGATCTGAGAAACTGTTCCGTTTGTTACAAAAGTGATAGAAGCGTCCTTTATAGGTTCTCCTGTTTCTTTATCTAACACAGTAGCTGTGAAATCAAAAATTAACGCCCCTCCAATATCTTTATTGTCAAAACTAGGACAATCCAAACCTATAGAATTATCTATTACTTTTACGTTACCTTGAATTGTAAACTCAAATGGTTCTAAACTGTTACTTAAATAAATTGGAATTTTAATCTTAAACTTGCCTTTCTCGGTTGGGTTGTACTTTATTCTTATTACCAAAAGACTATCTGGCATAATGGTTTTGGATGAAACTAAACTTTTAATCTCCCTTCCATGTTTAATTCTCAATAAAAAAACCTTGCTGCCTGTGGTATTTCTAAATTTTATATCCACAACCCTATCGTTTCCTGCTTCAATATCACCAAAATCATGGTCTATCTTATCGAATCCAAATTGTGAAAATCCAATTTGTGAAATAAAAATTAATATAAGAGGTAATAATCGCATAGTCAAATCTAACTGAAAGTATTGGTTTTATATTGTATATGCTTTCAATAATTAAGCCAAGAATTGTTAATTATTATACAAATGAGAAAAATAACTTAAACAGTCTCTCTTTCCAATTTAGTTACATCTTTAATCAAGATTCTTTTTCCTTCAATCTCAATAATTTGTTCTTTATTAAAATCAGAAATAGTACGAATAGCAGATTCTGTAGTAACCCCTGCAATATCTCCTATTTCTTTTCTTGTAAGTATAGAGTTTAATGCACTTGTATTTTCATTCACCCCAAACTTACTAGATAACAACAACAGTGCTTCAGCTATTTTTTCTCTAACCGATTTTTGAGCCATATCTACCACTTGTTTTTCTGAAAGTCGCAAGTCATTTGCAAGCATTTGAATAACTTTCATAGAAAAATCTGGGTTGGCTTTTAGCAAATCAAAGAATGCTTCGGAAGGAATTTTGAATAATTTGGTCTCTTCTACAGCTGTTGCCGAGGCAGAATAACTTTCATTATTCAACAAAGATCTATAACCAATAAGGTCACCGGCAGAAGCAAGTCTAGTAATTTGTTCTTTCCCGTTAACTCCGTACTTATGAATTTTCACGATCCCTTTATACACTACATAAAGTGCTTTAGGATAGCTCCCTTCACTAAATAACACTTCTCCTTTTTTATACGAATTGTCTATTTCCTGAAGTTTCAAAGAAGCAATTTGCTCTCTCGAAAGTTCACTAAACATACAAAAGTGTGTCTTAGTATTATTTGTTTTAAATTCTTGCATTGTTAAATTAACTGTACAAAAATAGACATATTTTTATTAAAAGTACAACTCTCCCCCACTTTAATATTTTGGTTAAAGTTGATAATTTGTTAACATAATAATTGCAACCGAAGTATATAATGTAGTACTTTTGTATTAAAATTTAACTAAAATACACTCAAATGAAAAAAATTTTACTTTCAATAGTTTCATTACTATCTTTTTCTGCTTTAACTGCCCAGTGCTCCGAGCTATTCATTTCTGAATATGTTGAGGGATGGTCAAACAACAAAGCAATAGAAATTGTAAACCCTACAAATGCACCAATTGATTTATCGGCTTATGAGTTGAGAAGATATTCAAATGGATCTAACGTAGCAGATGCATCAAAAATCATTGCATTATCTGGAACATTAAATGCATACACTGTAAAAGTATATGTAATTGATAAAAGAGATACAGCTGGAACAGGACAAGAAGCACCAGTATGGGATACATTACAAAATCAAGCTGATGAATTTATTTGCCCTGATTATAATGTAAACAATGTAATGTACTTTAATGGAAATGATGCGATAGCATTATTTAAAGGAACAGTAGTAATTGATGTAATAGGAAAAGTAGGAGAAGATCCTGGAACTGCAAATGGAGTTGCAAGTTCTCATAAATCTTACGGATGGCCTCTAATTTCTGTTTCAAGTGATTCTACAGCTTGGACTAAAGATCACGTTCTAGTAAGAAAATGGAATGTACTAGAAGGTGATGTAGACGCATTAGACGTATTTGACCCAAGAACAGAATGGGATTCTTTATCGCCTCTTGATTTCTCTAACTTAGGTTCACACAAATGTAACTGTGGAACTTTAGCTGGAAACTCTGAAATAGAAAAAGCAGAAAAATTTAATGTTTTTCCTAACCCTTCTAATACAGGAATGATTACAATAAAAGCTTCTTCTGTACCAACTTCTGTATCTGTATTCTCTATTATTGGAGAATTAGTTGAAGAAACAAATTCTAAATCAACTACTGTTAGGGTAAACACAGCTAAATTGACAAAAGGAATTTACTTCGTTTCACTTTCATTTGAAAACGGACAAAAAATCACAAAAAAAATAGTTCTAAACTAACCACTAACTTTAAAAGTTAAAAGATGATTAAAAATATTTATCTAACAATCCTATCTCTGCTAGCAGGGATAGGATTTTTTGCTCAAAATGGTACCGTAAGCGGAACCGTGAGTGATGAAATTACAGGAGAAACTCTAATTGGAGCAACAGTTGTATATAGCCAAGGAAAAGGAACTACAACTGATTACAATGGAAATTATAGTATAACCTTGCCTCAAGGAGAATATACTTTTACCTATTCCTTTGTAGGAATGAAACCCACAACAAAAAAAGTAAAAGTTACTTCTAAAACTCAGTTTTTAAACATCAAATTAGCTTCAAACGCTTTGAGAGAAGTGGAAATAACAGCTGATATTGCAAAAGAAAGAGAAACACCAGTTGCCTTTACTAATATTAGTAAAGAAAAACTAAATGAAGAATTAGCTTCACAAGACATACCAATGGTTTTGAATTCTACTCCTAGTGTATATGCTACACAATCAGGAGGAGGAGATGGAGATGCAAGAATTACTATTAGAGGATTTAGCCAAAGAAATTTAGCTGTAATGATTGATGGAGTTCCTGTAAACGACATGGAAAATGGTTGGGTGTACTGGTCGAATTGGTTTGGATTAGATATGGTAACGCAAACTATACAAGTACAAAGAGGATTAGGAGTATCTAAACTGGCTGTACCTTCTGTAGGGGGAACAATGAATATTTTCACAAAAGGAATTGATTCTAGAAAAGAATTAAGCGTAAAACTAGAAGCAGGAACAGGAATGTTTCAAAGACAATCGGTAAGTTATAACTCAGGAAAATTGAAAAATGGATGGGGATTTACAGGAGCTTTTTCAAGAAAAAAAGGAGAAGGATATGTAGATGGAACATATACAGACGGACATTTCTTTTATGCCAAAGTTGAAAAAAGATTAAAAAATCATTTAATAAGTCTTTCGGGATTTGGAGCTCCGCAAAGTCACGGACAAAGATCTTTCAAAAAACCTATTTCTTTCTTTGAGGAAGATCAAGCTAGAGATTTAGGTGTATCGCAAGATGCTATAGACCAATATGCAAGTGCAGGAGGAAGTGACCACGGAAATAAATTCAATGAATTTTGGGGAGTTTATACCGATAAAAACGGGGAAAGCAAAACCATGTATGAGAAGGAGAACAAATATTTTAAACCTCAAATCACTTTAAAAGATTTTTGGCAAGTAAATGACAAGTTTTACCTTACTAATGTTGCTTACCTATCTGTAGGAAGAGGTGGAGGAACAGGAATGAGAAACTCTTACCTTGACCCAGAAACCAACATGCTAGATGCACAAAACATTTACGACAAGAATGTAGCAGGAGATTTTGGACCCAATATTGATAATGAATTTAGTTCTACTGAAAGGTATGCTAATTCACACATTTACCAAAGTGTAAATAATCATTTTTGGTACGGATTATTATCTACAGCCACATACATCAAAAATGATAATTTAACTTATTCTGGAGGAATAGATTTAAGAAGTTATAGTGGTGAGCATTACAGAAAAATAGATGATTTATTGGATGCCGATTACGAAAAAAATGTAGTTGGAGATTTAAATTCTAATCAAAAAGTATATAGAGAAGGTGATAAATACTATTACCATGACGAAGGAAAAGTTGTATGGGGAGGAGCTTTTGGACAAGTAGAGTACAAAAAAGACCTTTGGTCAATATTTGGAAGTGCTTCTGTATCTATGTCTGGATATAAAGGAATAGATTACTTTAGAAAAAAAACTCTTACTGTAGACGGGGAACAATATGAAGTTGGGTATTACGATACTGTAAATGTAAATGGAAAGACTTACACAAAAGACTCAGAAGAATTGGAAACTTACTCCACAGAATGGGTAACAAAACCAGGATTCACTATCAAAACAGGAGCTAACTATATTATTGATGAATACTCTAATGTTTTTGCCAATTTAGGTTACCTAAGTAATGTACCAAAATTTGCCAATGTAATAGATCAAAACAATGAAGTAGTAAACAACATTGTAAATGAGAAAGTACAAGCTATAGAGTTAGGATACGCTTACAAGAAAAACAAAATTGCTATAAATGTAAATACTTACGTTACCAATTGGAAAGACAGGGCTTATTCTATTTCTAGAACAGGTGAAGACAACCAATCGTTTTCTGCAAACATCCAAATGGATGCACTTCATATGGGAGCAGAATTTGAAATTGCATACAAAATGAATAAATACCTAACCATAGAAGGGATGGCTTCATTAGGAGATTGGCAATGGAAAAGCAAAAAGGACAGTATTACATTTAAAGATGAATCCGGAGCTACAATAGCAGATGCTACAGGAAACATTCAATATGCATCTTTTGATGCTCGTGGAGTACATGTAGGAGATGCAGCCCAAACTCAAATGGGTGTAAAAGTAAGAGTTAATCTTACTAAAAGATTATACATTAAATCTCAGTACACTTGGTTTGACAGATATTATGCCGATTTTGAACCAGGAGCTTTAACCGCAGAAAATGCAGGAAGAGAATCATGGCAAATTCCTTCTTACGGATTAATGGATTTACACACTGGATATTCATTTAAACTTAAAGGACAAGGGTTTGATAAAATCAGTCCGATTTTAAGCATAAGATTAAGTGTTCTTAATTTACTTGATACAAAGTATATTTCTGATGCACAAAACAATGACCAATACACTCAATCATACAATAATTTTGATGCGCAGTCTGCTTCCGTATTTTACGGATTAGGTAGAAGATTTAATGCATCATTACAATTAAAATTTTAATCGATCATGAAAAAATTATCAATTTTTGCCTTTGTTTTATTAATAAGTATTACGGCAATATCGCAAGCTCCAGTTCCTTTTTCTTGGGCTTTCCCTAACACAACTCTACCAACTGGATTCACAATGGGAGGAGGTAGCTACCCTCCATCTTTCTACGCTAGTAATGGAAATACAGCTGCACCAAGTTTCAAAATGAATGCAACAGGACAATGGCTAGTAATGAATATTGCTGCCGAAGCAGGAGAATTCTCCTATTTCATGAAAGGACAAAATGTAGGTGGCGCACCATTTCAAGGGACGATAGATATTGAATTATCAGACAATGGAACAACTTGGACAAGTGTAAGAACATTAACTAATGCAGCAATTAGCACTTCTGCATATACCCAATACAAAGATACATGTCTTTCCTCTACTCGATACATCAGATTTTTCTACACCAACAAAGTAAGTGGAGTAAATATCTCGTTAGATGATATCGTAATAGGATCTCCATTGGCTAAACCTGAAGCTGAAATTAATGCCATTATTGGTTTAGACACTGTATTTAGCGGTAGTAATTATTACACTTCTGAAAATGTAGGTTCTACAAAAAGAATCAATATCATAATAGAGAACCAAGGAACGGATAGCACACTTAATCTTACTTCGGTAGTTAGTTCTAACCTTACAGAGTTTTCTGTAGTAAGCTTCCCAACAACTGTTGCAAGTTTATCTAATGATACGATAAAGTTAGATTTCTCACCTTCTGCTGCAGGAGCAAGAAACGCAACATTAACTATAGTAAACAATGATTCTACTGAGAATCCGTACATCATTAACTTTATAGGATATGGAAATGGATACGCAACAGAACCCGCTACACCAGCAAGTGTTACTTTTTCTGACATCACTACTTACAAATACAAAACTACATTTGTTCCTACTACACCCTTAGGTGACGAAAGTTATTTAGTGCTATTTAAAAACGGAAGTGCTCCTACAGGAATTCCTGCAGATGGAGTAGAATACAGTGCTGGCGAAAGTATTGGAAATGCAAAAATTGCTTATGTTGGCACAGACTTAAATTATCTTTCGAAAGAAACTTATGCTAATTCTACTTACCACATTGCGGTATTTGCTTATAGTGGATTTGGAATATATTGTAAATACAATGCAACTCCAAGAACGGGAACTATAACTACTCCTGCTACCATGCAAGCAGCTGCACATTACAGCACACTTTCCTCTACTGCTGCAACTTTCGTTACAGATTTGAGTGCTTTAACAAATCCACATACGTTAAGATTTTATAGTGATTTTGATGACACTTACATCAATGAATTTGCAGTAAGAGATACTACTAATGGAGACAAAGTAGTTACTTGTGTATACACAGGTGATGAATACATTTACTCTCCTCCTTTTAACTTCTCTTACATATCAAGAGAGCACTCTTTTCCACAAAGTTGGATGCCAACTTATGGTGACCAAACTTTACCAGAATACAATGATTATCATAACCTTTACCCTGCTAACCAAAACAATGCGAATGCAGTAAGAAGTAACAGACCATTGGGAGAAGTTGTAACACCTACAAGTACATTTAAAGATGGTACACTAGGATTAGATGCTAGAGGAAAAGTAGTATACGAACCAAGAGATGAACACAAAGGAAATGCTGCAAGAGCAATATTTTATATGTGTGCAGCATACAATGGAGTAAATGGAGACACATGGGTACTTCCTGATCCTGTAGGAGGATTTGTGAACTATTCGCAAGAACAAGATGTATTAAAAAAATGGCACTGGCAAGATCCAGTGGATGAAAAAGAAATTGCTAGAAACGATTACATAGAATCCCTTCAAAACAACAGAAACCCTTTTATCGATAGTATGAATTACGTTTGTTATATTGATTTCACTACAATGACAAAAGAATCTAATGCTGTTCCTTGTTTAACTAATACAATTAGTCTTGACGAAAACTCCAATCTATTGAAAGTAATAGCTTATCCTAACCCTACAAATGATGAACTTAATGTAGTTTACCAATTAAAGTCAGAAGAAAGATTAAGCTATACTATTGCTAACTCATTAGGGCAAACAATAATCACTAACGGATTTTACGGATTAAACTCTGACATGAAAACGATAGATGTTTCTCAATTACCTGCAGGAATTTACCACATGATTATTGAAGGAAATAACTTTTCTAAAGCTATAAAATTTGTAAAAAAATAAAACCTTACAAACATCAATTTTCAAAAAGCTCTCAGTAACCTGAGGGCTTTTTTTTGCATCAGAACAAACTAACAAATCCAAAATGTACTTTCCCGTTCTTAAATAGAATAGGGTTCCCTTTTTGTTTTCCTAAACCATAACTTAGAGAAAAAATACCCGCCTTTGTTTGAAAATTTGTTCCAACTCCAAATCCAAATGGCACATCCGTTTCAAAACCTGTTGTAGATTTACTTTCGTAATAGGCATAATCCAAATAGCCAAATACGGCTGAGTTTCTATCAAATAAATACCTAAATTCTGATGTTGCTATATAAAAATTAGAAGCCAAAATAGATTGTTGATTAAACCCTCTTATTGTTTTAAGTCCTCCCAATTGATATAACTCATTAAGAAATATATTATCGCCAAAAACATTCCCACTATGTAATTTGAGCAGTACAGTACTTTTTTTGAATAAAGGCAAAAAATAAGAAACAGTAACATCTGTTTTTATTTGGATAGTTTTTTCCTCCAAGTTTTCATACTCCAAGTTTACCAAATCAGCATCCTTCACTATCGTTTTGTTTCCCGTTTTCAAATTAGCCAAAACAGACAAGCCTCTTCTTGGGTTTAATCTGTAATCTAAAGAATTATAACTGTAGTTCACCCCGTAATATATGGTTCTGGCCGAATTTGTTACTGGCAGCCCCGCTAAACTAGCTTGGGAAGCCAATAAAGAATTAGACTCTATCACTTGAGCAGAAACACCAGCTTTCTGTTTCTCGTCAAGAAAAAAAGAAAAACCAAAATCTGCATCTAAATTTGCGAATGTAGAATCTTGACGGTAATAATTTAAACCAGTTTCCAATCCTATTCTAGAACTAAAAAGAAATGGATAACTAAAACGAGCAAGATAATTTTGAGACTCCGACTTTGCCTGCTCCCAATTTAGTATTATGTTCTCTCCTTTTTTAAATGCATTCAACAAGTCAACTTTAAGGTCTCCAGTTATGCCAATTTTTCCTGTACCCTCATCAGGATTCAAACCAATAATACCATCAAACCTACTTGCTGTTTTATCCTTTAGATAAAGAACCAAAGTTGCTTTTCCTTTTGTAAAATAAACTTCAGAAGTTCTAATAGTTTCTACAAAAGGAATATTACTTACTTTGATATTAATCTTATCTATTAAGCCTTCATTATACACATCCCCTTTCTCTATTCCTATCTGCTTGGTAACATAATTAAGAGATGTCTTCATTCCTCCTTTCACAATAATAGAATCTACAATTACAAAATCATTTAAAGATACATCTAGTTTCGCCTCAATCTCTCCTTCACTAATCATAACCGAATCAAAAAACACTTGAGCAAATGGATATCCATTATCCTCACAAACCTCTAGCAAATATGCAACTTCGGATTTTAGTTTATTCTCATTAAAAGTTTTAGTACTAAAATCTTCTATACTTGGAGCGATTTGATTTATTAAGTTAGAAACAGTAAGATTTTTCCATATGTACTTTTCCCCAACAGTAAAATGACAAACAACATTGGAGTCATTCTCCATGGAGAAACGATAATAAGAAGAAATATAACCTCTGGCTTTAAGCTTAGTTTGAAACACTTCTATTTCTTGAAATACCTTTAAAGAGTCCGAATGCACAGAATCATACTCTATTTGCAATTCATTATCCAATTGTACCGAAAGAGAATATTTCTCTTGTCCAATTGCATTGAAAACAAATAAGACAAGTAGAATTGAAAATATAAAATTCGTTTTCATTTTTATCATATTTTCAATTAACTCTTTTTTCTAAATTATTATTGGCTAATGAATGGTCTTTTTTAAAATTAGCCGTAAATAAAAAATAACTAACCAAATTTTTCGTTTCTTTAGGAAAGACAAAGGGATAGGTATTTTAAAATTGAAACCTACTCAATGTTAACAACTTGTTTATAAATACAAAACCAAAAGTGTATATTCAAGGGTAAATATACCTTTTTTTGTGGACTAAATAATATCAATAAATATGAAAACTCTAATAAAAGCAATAGTAACAATAGGTCTAATCTCAATGTTTGCAACATCTTGCACATCAAAAAAACAACATTGTGATGCTTATGGAGAAGTTTCAATAGTAGAAAACGCTAAATCAGTAGATGTAATTTCTGTATCTAACGAATTGATTATTGAGAAAAAGAGCTAAAAAAAAAGCCATAAATAATTTAAAACACAGCTACCAAGTAGCTGTGTTTTTTTTTGGCCAATAAATTTTAAATTTTCAAAACAAACTTTACGTATATTTGTACTTAAATAAGTTAACTCTTACATGATAAAAAGAACACTTTATATCCTTCTCATTTTATTCCTGAGCTTTTCTTCATTTGCACAATTACCTGCAAAACAAGAAAACAAAGCTGGGTTTAGATCCGAGTGGTTTGGTGGTCTTATCTTGCACACCAACGGATGGGGAGGGAATTTAACAAAAGGAAAATTTAAGACCTATAAAAGATACGATCTATATAGTTTTGATTTAGTAAACCTTAAACATATAAAGGAATATCGTATCAAGTACCAAACAGATCGCGATAACCCAACAAAATCTTTTAAGTTTGGCAAGTTAAACTCACTATACAATGCTCGCTTTAGCTATGGACAACAAAGAATGTTGTTTGAAAAACAAAGAGACAAAGGTGTCGAAATATATTTCAATTGGAAAACAGGACTTAATCTTGGGATGCTAAAACCTATTTACTTAGAAGTAGTAAATTCAGAAACAGGTATAGGAACAGTGGAAGAACGATACGATCCTGATAAGCATAATGAATCGAACATTTATGGCAAAGGACGATTTGGGAGTGGATTTAACGAAATTAAATTTGTGCCAGGCGCTCACATTAAAGGAGGATTCAAATTTGAATTGGCAAAAGACAGAGAAAAAATATTTGCACTAGAAACAGGAATAATAGTAGATTTATTCCCAACCAAAGTTGCAATCTTAGCAAATGAGAAAGAAGATGTTGTATTTTACAATTTCTATATAAATATATTATTCGGTAAAAAATATTACGATTAATGGAATTAAAAGAAAAGACAAAAAAACCAAAATGGTTAAGAGTAAAATTACCTATAGGTAAAGAATACAAAAAAGTACGTGAAATTGTTGACGACCACGGATTGCATACAATTTGCCAAAGTGGAAACTGTCCCAATATGGGTGAATGTTGGGGAGCAGGAACAGCAACCTTCATGATTCTTGGAAACACATGTACTCGTTCATGTGGGTTTTGTAATGTCTCTACAGGAAAACCGGATGAAGTAGATTTATTTGAACCAGCAAAAATTGCAAAATCAGTAAGCTTGATGGAAGTAAAACATTGCGTTATTACTTCGGTAGATAGAGATGACTTAGCAGATGGTGGTGCAGAAATATGGGCACAAACCGTAAGAGCAATAAGAAGAAAATCTCCTACCACTACAATGGAAACCTTAATTCCTGATTTTATGGGAAAATGGGAAAACCTGCAAAAGATAATAGATGTAGCTCCAGAAATTGTTTCTCACAATCTTGAAACTGTAAGAAGACTTACCAAAGAAGTAAGAATTCAAGCAAAATACAACAGAAGCTTAGAATTATTAAGAAGATTGAAAGAAGGAGGAATGAAAACAAAATCTGGTGTAATGCTAGGATTAGGTGAGACCGAGGAAGAAGTAATTGAAACTATGGATGACTTGAGAGCAGTAAATGTTGACGTACTAACATTAGGTCAATATTTACAACCAACCAAAGAACACCTACCTGTAGAAGAATTTGTTACACCTGAAAAATTTGCCTACTACAAAGAACTAGGATTGAAAAAAGGATTTCGATTTGTAGAAAGTGGACCTCTTGTAAGATCCTCATATCATGCAGAAAAACACTTATTCTAATTTAGAATTAATAGAATTGTATAAATTTTGTTAAAAATATATACAATTCTATTTCAAAATTTCTTAATTTTAAAACTGATAAATAGCACTCCTTTTAAGGTAGTTTGTTGTCTATCAAATATTACAATACTTATAAACTCAATATAGAGTAAATTATACGCTTATGAAAAACACTACTAAACTACTATTTGGAAGTCTAATTCTATCAGGGATTGGAGTTTTTGCCTATTTAGGTAATACCAATTCTAATGAAAATATTGAAAAATATGTTCCAAGAGAAGGTAAAGCCCTAAAGGAACTAGCCTCAAAACATTCAATAGAGTTATTCGAAAGACTAAGAATAAACGTGAATACAGGACAAATGGAAAACTCTGATTTCTCAAATGCTCTACAAGCTTTTAAAGCTATGGCACCAAGCAGAAGTTCATTGATGACATTAAAAGATGAAGGACCAGATAACGTAGGAGGTAGAACAAGAGCAATTCTTGTAGACAACAGTGATATTAATACAATTTATGCTGGAAGTGTTTCTGGAGGGTTGTTTAAATCTACTAACAGAGGAAATACTTGGTCAAGAGTAAATGCATTCTCTACTGTATTATCAGTATCATGTATTGCTCAAACTCCAAATGGAACTATTTATGTTGGAACAGGTTCAACTTATGAAAGGTCTATTTCAAATGCACAAACAAGTGGTGGTCACAAAGCTGATGGAGTTTACTTCTCTACAGATGGAGGAACAACATTTACAAAATTAAATCCAACAACAACTCCAGCATGGGGTAATGCCGCAATTAATGCTATTGTAGCTGATCCTAACTCACCAGACAAGGTGTACATTGGAGGAAATTTCCCTGTAAGATTACACGAAGTAACTAATACAACTACTTTTACAAGTGTATCTGAAATTACAGGTTCTGTTACAGATTTAAAAATCTCTAATGACGGTAACGTAATTGTTGCAGGATTAGGAAGCTTTACCTATGTAAAAGAAGGGTCTGGATTATTTACTAACGTTTCTGGAACAGGAACAGGGCAAATAAAAACATCTGCAACTGGGGCATCTTTAACTAGAATTGAATATGCTATTTCTCATGATAAAAATGCAAACGGAAAATATTCCATTTATGCTTCAATGGTAAAAACAGGAAGTATGCTTGGAGGAGTTTCTGCATCACATGATAATGGAGCTACTTGGTCTGAAGTAATTCCTGAAACAGCTAACGGAACTGACCCAACTACAGTATTAACTACAGATCCATTTGCAAATGGATTATCTTTCCAAGGAACATATGACAACATCATCTCTGTAGTTCCTGGTAATCCTAAAAGATTTTTTATTGGAGGAATTAACCTACACCAATGGAATGAATCTGCTACTTCTGCACCTTACGGTCAAATGGCACAACTTTCCTCATGGTCTGCAAATCCTACTAGTTCTTTTTATGTACATGCCGATAACCATGAAATGGTTTGGGATAATACAAATAGACTTTACATAGGTAATGATGGTGGAATTGGAATTTCTGACAATGCTACTTCTAGCAACCCAACATTTTATCCAGCAAACAGAGGATATAACGTAACTCAGTTTTACGGAATTGGATACTCTAAATATGGAGATTTGATTGGAGGAGCTCAAGATAATGGAACTCAATACAAAGACGTAAACAACCCAGGAACTTCTTCTTTAGAATTTAAAGAAACTGGAGGTGGAGATGGATTTGATTGTGCTTTATCAAACCTAAACGAAAACGTTCAATTTTCTACAGTATATACAGGTGCAACATACAGATCTGCTAATAAAGGATCTTCTCGTTCATCATTTACTTCTACAGAAATTGATGCTTTACCATCAAGTGTAAAACCATTTAACAATGTTATTGGATTATTTGAGAACTTAAATGATGTAAACAGTACTGATTCAGTAGAATATTATGCTACAAAGAATCAAGCAGCAGGAGAAGTTATAATGGTTACAAGTAAAAACTTAGGAGTTACTTTCCCTTACACTTTACCAACAAGTATATCTGCAGTTATTAACGATACTATTTTAATACCATTAACAGATAGTACAAACGATACAACTTATACTTACATTTCTAGAGATACTATTAAAGTACAAGATAAAGCTCAAACTTTATTCGCTCAAGGATTAAGTGGAACTGGAGGATTATGGGTAACAAGAGGAGCTTTAAGATTTGGAACAACACCAGTATGGTGGAAAGTACTTAACTCTGTAAGTGGTTCAGTTACTGAATTAGAATTTTCTAAAGATGGAGACATTTTATATGTTGGTACATCTGGAGGACAAGTGATCAGAATTAAAGGATTTAATGGAGTTTATTATGACAACACTAAACACGATACTATTAATGGAATAAACGATCACGATAAAGTTGCCTATGACTATGCTGACATTAGAAGTGGAGTTTCTCAATTAGATATTCAAACTATCTACTCTGGAACTTATGTTACTGGATTAGGAGTTGATCCTAATAACGCAGAACACTTAGTTATTACACTTGCAGGATACGGAGCAACAACTAATATCTTAAGATCTACAACAGCTGCTAGTACTACAGGAGCATCTTCTTTCACATCAATTAAAGGAAACATGCCAACAATGCCAGTATATGATGCTGTAATTGATATGTCTGACCCAACTAGAATGTATGCAGGAACTGAATTTGGATTAATGGTTACTCTTAACTCGGGAGCAACATGGGTAGCTCAAAATGATGAAATGGGTGTTGTACCAGTTTATGATGTTAAGCAACAATACAGAGATTGGTCTGAATGTCTTAACTCAGGAACACTTTACTTAGGAACTCACGGTAGAGGAATCTGGAGTAGTTCTGACTTTAGTGGAATAAATGAAATTGAAAAATCTACTGAAATTCCAGTAACTTCAATCAACTTATATCCTAACCCAGTTGTAAACCAAACTAACATTGTATTTGATTTAGCTAAATCTTCTGATGTTACAATTAGCGTATACAGCATTACAGGAAAAATGATATCAAACAAAGTTCTTTCTAATAGACAACCAGGAGAAATTAAGTATAGCGTTAATGCTTCTGATTTACCAAAAGGAGTTTACTTTGTAAATGTACAAGCAGAAGGAATGAAATTCAAAGCTGCTAAATTCATCAAGCAATAAATTTTAAATTTATATTACCAAAAAGCTGCTTTTAATTAAGCAGCTTTTTTTTTGCATAAATCCGAGCTCTTTTTGTATTTCTTTAGAAAACTTATCCGTAAATTTACTTTGTAGTAAAACAAGAATAAGCCTTATGAAAAAAATTAAAGTTGCGATAAATGGATTTGGTAGAATAGGAAGATCTACAGCTAAATTAATGTTACAAAATGATTCGATAGAAATTGTAGCAATTAATGATTTAACAGAAAATGCAACCTTATGTAATTTATTCAAGTACGACTCTGTTCACGGCAAATTTAATGGAACTGTAACGGCAGATGAAAATTCATTAACGATAAACGGAAATAAAGTTACCGTATTATCAGAAAGAGACCCAGAGAAACTTCCTTGGAAATCTTTAGAAGTAGATGTCGTAATAGAATCTACAGGTCATTTTAGAACTCCTGAGCTAGCAAACAAACACATTATTGCCGGAGCTAAAAAAGTAATCCTTTCTGCACCTGCAAAAAGTGGAAACATAAAGACTGTGGTAATGGGAGTGAATGAAGATATTCTTGATGGGACAGAAACAATTGTATCTAATGCATCTTGCACCACAAACTGTGCAGCACCCATGATAAAACTAATTGATGATTTGTGTGGAATTCAACATGGTTTCTTGTCTACGATTCATTCTTACACGAGTATTCAAAACTTACATGATGGACCTCACAAAGATTTAAGAAGAGGAAGAGCTGCAACACTTTCTATTATTCCTACAACTACAGGTGCAGCAACAGCTGTTACCAAAATATTCACTCATTTAGAAGGGAAAATTGTGGGAAGCGCAAATAGGGTTCCAGTGCCAGATGGTTCGCTTACGGAGCTTGTTTTGACTGTTAAAAACAGTAAATCGGTAGAGGAAATTAATGAAGCTTTCAAAAGCGCATCAGAATCTAACATGAAGCACATTTTAGATTATAACGTAGACCCAATTGTATCAGTAGATATCGTAGGAAATCAATCTTCTTGTATTTTTGATTCTACCCTAACACAAACTTTAGAAAACACGGTTAAGTTAGGAGGATGGTACGATAACGAAATTGGTTATTCTAGTAGGTTGGTGGATTTAGTTATTTTTGTTTCGAAGTAAACTACCTTCTATTTCTAGTCTTTTCTGAAACCTGTGGAGCATATTTCACAGGTTGTTTGGAATATTTATCGGATATCTCTAATAAAAACTGTTTAGCTTCTTCTCTGGTGTCAAATCCCCCTATCTTTATTCTATTTCTATGGTTTTTAGACAAAAGTACGACTGAATAAATAATCATTTTTTCAGTCACCTTATTTGTTGATCTCCCATATGTTTCTCTATAATAATTTTTAACCAGTATAGAAATAAATGGAAATTTAGATAAAGTAATTTCATCCAGCTTTTTGAAATTAATTACATCCAATTTTTTAGGATCTCTAATATTCACTGAGTTTACCAGAATAACTACAAAATATAATACTCCTATAACAAATAGGAGTATTAGAATAGTTTCCATTAATCCAGCTTCAAAACAGCCATAAATGCAGCCTGAGGAACCTCTACGTTTCCTACTTGTCTCATTCTTTTCTTTCCTTTCTTTTGTTTCTCAAGAAGCTTTCTCTTACGAGAAATATCACCTCCGTAACATTTTGCTGTCACATCTTTACGAACTGCTTTCACAGTTTCTCTAGAGATAATCTTAGCTCCAATTGCGGCTTGTATTGCAATATCAAATTGTTGCCTTGGGATTAATTCTCTCAACTTAGCGCAAATTCTTTTCCCTAAATCATAAGCATTATCTTGATGTACCAAAGCAGAAAGTGCATCTACTGAATCTCCATTCAATAATATATCAAGCTTAATTAATTTAGACTGTTTGTACCCAATCGGGAAATAATCAAACGAAGCATATCCTTTTGAAATAGATTTTAATTTATCATAAAAATCAAAAACTATCTCGGCCATTGGCACTTCAAAAGACAGCTCTACCCTATCTGAAGTTAAATAAACTTGGTTAGTTAGCATTCCTCTTTTGTCAATACACAAATTCATAATTGCACCTACATAATCAGATTTTGTAATAATTTGTGCTTTTATAAATGGCTCTTCTATATAATCTATACGAGAAGGATCTGGTAAATCCGAAGGATTGTTCAACTCCAGTAATTCATTGTCTTTTTTAAGGTAAGCTTTATACGAAACGTTAGGAACTGTAGTAATTACTGTCATGTTAAACTCACGCTCCAGTCTTTCTTGAATAATCTCCATGTGTAACATTCCTAAGAATCCACATCTAAAACCAAAACCAAGAGCTGCAGAACTTTCTGGTGCAAATACCAAAGAAGCATCATTCAATTGCAATCTTTCCATTGCATCTCTCAATTCTTCGTACTCATCCGTATCTACTGGGTAAATTCCCGCAAAAACCATTGGTTTCACATCCTCAAATCCTTTTACTGCCGTAGTACAAGGGTTGTTTACTGTAGTAATCGTATCCCCTACTTTTACTTCTTTTGCTTCTTTTATTCCAGAAATAATATACCCCACATCTCCAGCACAAATTTGTTTTTTAGGCATAAGCCCTAATCCTAAATTTCCAATCTCATCTGCAGAATATTCCTTTTCTGTATTGATAAATTTCACTTTATCTCCTTTATTCAACTTCCCATTAAGTACTCTGTAATAAGCAATAATACCTCTATAAGAATTAAAAACAGAATCAAAAACCATGGCTTGAAACGGAGCATCTGCATCACCTTTTGGAGCTGAAACTCTGCTTACCACTGCTTTTAATATCTCCTCTACTCCCAATCCAGTTTTTCCACTAGCAGGAATGATATCATCTTGGGTACAACCAATTAATTCAATAATTTGATCCGAAACTTCTTCAGGCATTGCTCCTGGCAAATCCATTTTGTTTAGAATCGGAATAATTTCCAAATCATGTTCTAATGCCAAATAAAGGTTTGAAATTGTTTGCGCCTCAATTCCTTGAGAAGCATCTACAATCAATAAAGCTCCTTCACAAGCAGCAATAGAACGAGAAACTTCGTAAGAAAAATCTACGTGTCCCGGAGTATCTATTAAGTTTAATACATATTCCTCTCCATCCTGCTTATAATTCATTTGAATCGCATGACTCTTAATTGTTATCCCTCTTTCTCTCTCTAAATCCATATCGTCAAGAGTTTGGCTTTGCAAATCTCTATCCGAAATAGTTCCTGTCGTTTGTAAAAGTCTGTCTGCAAGGGTACTTTTCCCATGATCAATGTGAGCAATAATGCAGAAGTTTCTGATGTTTTTCATATAGTTGTTACTGAAAATAAATTCTAGCGAAAATACAAATTAAGTATCAGTTAAAGTTAGGTTTCTTACTTTTATTCATATTACACCTCATTTTTTCTTAAGACTTAGCTAAAACGTGGATTTTTGATAAACTTTTATTTACATTTGCATATTATTTAGAACGTTTAAAAATAATTATAAAATCTATTATGATTTCTATTAAGAACTTACATGCCTCTATTGGCGAAAAAGAAATATTGAGAGGGATAAACCTTGAAGTAAAAGCTGGAGAAGTACACGCAATCATGGGACCTAATGGTTCTGGAAAGAGTACTCTATCCTCTGTTTTGGCAGGGAACGAAAACTATGAAGTAACAGAAGGATCTGTTGATTTTATGGGAGAAGATTTATTAGAACTTTCAACAGAAGAAAGAGCAAGAGAAGGTATTTTTCTTGCATTTCAATATCCAATTGAGATTCCTGGAGTAAGTAATATGAACTTCTTGAGAACTGCAATTAACGAAACAAGAGAAGCAAAAGGTGAAGAACCTATTGCAGCTAAAGAATTTTTGGCAAAAGTGAAAGAAAAATCTGCTTTAGTAGAATTGGATGGATCTTTGTTGAAAAGATATGTGAATGAAGGATTTAGTGGTGGAGAGAAAAAGAGAAATGAAATATTTCAAATGGCTATGTTAGAACCTAAATTGGCTATTTTGGATGAAACTGATTCTGGACTTGATATTGATGCTCTTAAAATTGTATCACATGGAGTAAACAAATTGAAAACAAAAGATAACGCAACAATCGTTATTACTCATTACCAAAGATTATTGGATTATATCGTTCCAGATTTTGTACATGTTTTATACAAAGGAAGAATTGTAAAATCAGGAGGTAAAGAATTAGCTCTTGAATTGGAAGAAAAAGGATACGATTGGATTAAAGAAGAAGTAAACGCTTAATTGGAAATCAAATTTCAAATTACTAATTCCAAATAACAAACGATTATTGTCTACTTGAATGGAATAAATACCGAAAGGAAAATTATTAAGTATCGAGAATGACAACTCAAAAAAGCGAAAGAATGACATCTACTATAGCAAATACCAAAGTGACTGAATTTGTTGCTAATATTGCAAACGAAAATTTGCCTTGTTGGGAAAAATATGCAGAAGCGAGAAATACGGCAAAAGAGATTCTAACAAACTTAGATTTTCCTACAACAAGAAACGAATACTGGAAATACTCAAGAGTTACTAAAATAGCTCGTGAGACTTACCATTTTAACAATTTATCGGAAGAAAAAATTGATTTGGACTCTGTAAGAATTCCAAATTTAGACACCTATGAAATCGTTTTTATTAACGGATTTATCTCTTTAGTAAACTCTAATTTACCTAGCTCAGACGAGTTAGAAATTATTGCTTTGAGGGATTCAAAATCTCACGATTACGATTCTTGTTTTTCTAAAAACTTGGATTCTATCACCAATATATTCTCTGCACTTAATACTGCTTACTTTACAGATGGAGTGCTTATAAAAGCAAAAGGAGAAATTGCTAAGCCAATTCACATTATACATTATTCTACTGGTGAGAACATTATTTCTCAGCCAAGAAATATGTTTGTGTCTACTACAAACTCTTCGCTTACTATTCTAAAAAGTTCAATTAACAATAACACGAATAACTTTTTTCAAAATTCGGTAAACGAATTCTTCTTAGAAAAAAATAGTAAACTAAATTTCTATGTAATTCAAGATTACAAAAAAGGAATGAACGTTATGACTACCAATGTAGTAAATCAAGAAAGAGACTCTGTATTTTCTGCTTATAACTATACAATAAAAGGAGATTGGATAAGAAATAACACCAATGTATTTGTGAATGGTGAAAACTGTGAAACAAACTTATTTGGAGCTTACCAACCTACAGGTAGCGAACACATAGATAATCATACCATAGTAGATCATTTGGCTGCACATTGCGAAAGTAACGAGCACTACAAAGGAACTATAGCCGATAAAGCTACAGGAGTTTTTAACGGAAAAGTATTCGTAAGAAAAGATTCTCAAAAAATAAATGCATTTCAGAGTAATAACAATGTTTTACTTTCTGATGACGCAACAATGAACTCTAAACCTGAGTTAGAAATATACGCAGATGACGTAAAATGTAGTCACGGTTCTACTTCTGGGCAACTAGATGAAGAAGCTATATTCTACTTACAATCTAGAGGGCTCAGCAAAAAATCTGCTACAGCATTATTGATTGGAGCATTTTTAGGAGAAGTAGTAGAAAAAATTGAAATTCCTGAATTGAAAGAAAAAGTTTTAGGACTTTACGGAATGGAATAATTCTCAATTGAGAATTGATAATGAAATACGCATATCCGAACCCTGAGTTCGACCAATAGGGAGAGAATCTTAGGGTGGCTTTTGAAAAATACAACTAAAATCTAATTGTTTTGAAAAATATTACCGACATAAGAAATGACTTTCCCATTTTATCTAGAGAGGTAAATAAAAAACCTTTGGTGTATTTGGATAATGGGGCTACTACCCAAAAACCTCAAATAGTAATAGATGCAATAAGCAAATATTACGATAACGAAAACAGTAATATCCACAGAGGAGTTCATTTATTGAGCCAAGAAGCAACAACTGCTTATGAAGAGGCTCGTGTAAAGATTCAGCAATTTATTAATGCTAAACATTCTCATGAAGTAATATTTACTTCAGGAACTACGGGTTCTATCAATTTAATTTCAAGTTCTTTTGGAAAAAAGCACATCCAAAAAGGAGACGAAATTATTATTACTGCAATGGAACATCATTCTAATATTGTTCCTTGGCAAATGCTTTGCGAAGAAAAGGAAGCTATTCTTAAAGTCATTCCTATCGACTTAAAAGGAGATTTGATTCTTGAAGAATTTAAAAACCTTATTACAGAAAAAACAAAATTGGTTTCATTTACTCATACTTCCAATTCATTGGGAACGATAAATCCAACCAAAGAAATTATAGAAATTGCACATGCAAATAATGCATTAGTTTTGGTAGATGGTGCACAAGCTGTGAGCCACGAAAAAATAGATGTACAAGCAATGGATGCAGATTTCTTTGTATTCTCAGGACATAAATTATTTGGCCCAACAGGAACAGGTATTTTGTTTGGAAAAGAAGACCTACTGAACGATCTTCCTCCTTACCAAGGTGGAGGTGATATGATAAAATCGGTAACTTTTGAGAAAACAACTTACAATGATTTACCTCACAAATTTGAAGCAGGAACACCAAACATTGCAGGAGGAATAGGACTTGGAGTTGCTGTAGATTATGTAAATTCTATTGGTTTTGATTTCATTCAGAAACAAGAAAAAGAATTACTTGAATACGCAACACAAGAATTACTTAAAATAAAAGGATTAAGGATTATTGGTGAAGCGAAACGCAAAACATCTGTTATTTCATTTGTTGTAGAAGGAGTTCACCCGTTTGATATTGGTGTCCTTCTAGATAAATTAGGAATCGCAATACGAACAGGTCATCATTGTACTCAACCTCTTATGGATTTTTTCGAAATTCCAGGAACTGCAAGAGCTTCTTTTAGTTTTTATAACACCAAAGAAGAAGTAGATGTTTTGATTGCTGGATTGAATAGAGCTTTGGGAATGTTGTTGTAAAACAAAATCTTCTTTTCATCTGTCATTCCAAACTTGATTTGGAATCTAGTATTGTACAGAGAGTCGTCATTTTTAATTTTTTTTAATGAGAGTGGATTTTTCTAAACTGTATTCTGTAAAATTCGAGGTTGTTAATGCTCAACTTTAGATTCCAAATCAAGTTTGGAATGACAAATTTGTAATATTTCAATGAATAAAGATTCTGAAATAATCCTATTTGTCGACAGGCAGGTTCGGGATTGCTCTATTAATTAGTTTTTTACTAAATTCACTAATTACTTTTTACTAAAACAAATGACCTCTATCCCAGATAAACATAAAGACTTCTTTGCAAACGTATTTAAGATTGTAAGGTTAATTCCTGAGGGAAGAGTCACCAACTATGGTTCTATTGCCAAAGCTTTGGGTGCTGCAAAATCATCAAGAATGGTGGGTTGGGCTATGAATGCTTCTCACTCGCAAAAAGAATCTGTTCCGGCTCACAGAGTAGTAAATAGAAATGGATTATTGACGGGGAAAGCACATTTTAACCCTCCATCAAAAATGCAAGAAGATTTAGAAAAGGAAGGAATTGAGGTGAAAGAAGATAAAATCATCAACTTCAAAGAATTGTTTTGGGACCCGAATTTGGAACTTGAACTTTAAACCTTAATTTTCATTGGCATCCTAAACTTTTCACTTTTCCATCCTTGAGGAGGGATTGAAGGAGGCGACAGCAGAGCCAATCACCCACCTAACCTCCCTCAAGGGAGGAACTCCTAATTCTATTAACATTTATCAATGAATAAGATTCCTGCCTTCGCAGGAATGACAATGAAAAAAAAATCGAAATGACAATCTGTTATTTTCTATGAACAATAGACTATGGAAAGAGAATTTGAATTAAATTCAATACAAC
>CAXIAX010000036.1:0-25037 GCA_964021785.1 uncultured Flavobacteriales bacterium | reverse complement strand
ACACTTATTTTTTGATGTGTCTTGCGTATCTTGTTTTGAATTTATCAATTCTTCCAGCAGTATCAACAAAGTTTTGTTTACCTGTGTAGAACGGGTGAGATTTGTGAGAAATCTCCGATTTGATTAGAGGATATTCTTTTCCTTCAAATTCGATTGTATCTGCAGTATTTGCACAAGATCTAGTTAAGAACATGTAATCATTACTCATGTCTTTAAACACAACTAGTCTGTAGCTTTCTGGGTGAATGTCTTTTTTCATTTTATTTTTTTTAGCCCTACCTAATGTAGCAGGATTTATGTTATCATTTAATTAGGTTGCAAATTTACTAAATTATTTTGAGTATAAAAATATTTATCCCCTAGTTTTTATACTAAATAAGGAAAAAACGCGTATTTTCATCATCTAAATAGAGTGTTAAACCAAACAATTCATTTTATCAAACAATTTAAATATACATACTTCTCAGTAATACTAGCAGTTTCAATCCTATTAGGGTTATCAAATTGCCGAAAAGAAAATTTCTTAACAGAATCGAGTGCAAAGATAGAATTCTCTAAAGATACTATCGTTTTCGATACTGTTTTTACCACAATTGGGTCAACTTACAAGAGATTCACAGTTTTTAACCCACAAAACTCTGCTATTTCTCTGTCCAATATAAGGCTTGGAAAAGGGACAAGCTCTCAGTTTAGAATAAACGTAGATGGAGTGCCAGGTGTAAACATTACAGATATTGAGATTCCTGCAAAAGACAGTGTTTATGTATTTGTAGAAGTAACGATTGATCCCACTAGTGGAACAAATCCATTTGTAGTGGAAGACGACATCTATTTTACATTAAATGGAAATACATCTAACGTACATTTGGCAGCTTGGGGTCAGGATGCTTATTTTCATTACAATGAATTGGTATGTGGAGAAATATGGAATGACGACAAGCCCCATGTATTATATGGAATTGTAGCTGTTGGTTTCCCGGGAATAGATTCTAATTGTGTGCTCACAATAAACCAAGGAACTAAAATTTATGCCCACACAGATGCTGTATTATATGTATATAAGAGTAAATTACTTGTAAATGGGACGCAAAGTAGTAAGGTTGTTTTTGAAGGGGATAGGAGAGAGCCATCTTTTAGTAACGAACCAGGACAATGGTTTGGGATAAGATTTGCAATTGCACAAAATAGTGAAATTACACATGCAGTTATAAAAAATGGAACTGTAGGAATATATGCAGATACTGCTTTTGGTGGTTCAGCCTCAGGAGAATTCATAAAACTAAGGAATGTAGAATCTTACAATCACACTTATGCTTCGTTATTTGCTCAGGGAGCATATATAAATGCTGAGAACTGTATGTTTAGCCGATCAGGAAATAATTCTGTGGCACTTCGTTTAGGCGGAAATTATTATTTTAATCATTGTACCATCAGTAATTATTGGACAAAAACAACAAGAACAACTCCTGCATTGGTTTTGAATAACTATTATGTGGTTGGAACGACACCAAATTATAGACAGTTTGATAAAGCTATTTTTCATAATACAATTATCTATGGAAATAACGACAATGAAATTACATTTGATACAATTCCAGGTCCTTCTGTCAATTATTTATTTAATAGAAACATGGTAAAAACTGATCAGCCTACCAATGGAAAATTTGTAGGAGGCTTTATTAATGTAGATCCTTTGTTTAGTTCTTTTAGTAGATTGGAAATTTCTAGTACATCACCCGCAATAGATGCAGCCGATAACAATTTCTTATTATTTATAGATATTGACGAAAATACAAGAAGTAACCCTGCAGATATTGGATGTTTTGAATATACTCCATAAATAAATAATGGAATAGAAATTGTACACTTTTAAATATGTTCTTATCTTAGAGCATTAAATATAAAACACAAACAACACACATGAAAAAAATAATATTTTCTGTAATTGCTTTTGCAATGACGGTAACAAATTTTGCCCAAGATACAATCACAAACAAAAAAGGGAGTGATTATATGTTTACTGAAGTAAAGAACTTAGATGAAACTCCGGTTCAGAATCAAAACAGAACGGGAACTTGTTGGAGTTTTTCTGCACTATCATTTATCGAGTCGGAATTGATTAGAAAAGGTAAAGGAGAACACGATTTATCAGAAATGTTTATCGTGAGAAATGCTTACATAGGAAAAGCAGAAAATTATTTGAGGTATTACGGTACTTTCAACTTTGGACCTGGAGGAGCATTTCATGATATTCCTTGGGTAATAAGAAGATTTGGAATTGTTCCAGAATCAGCTTACAAAGGATTAAACTATGGATCTGAAACTCACAACCACTCAGAAATGGAAGGAATGTTGAAATCTATGGTAGAAGTTTTGGCTAAAAAGCCACAAGGAGGAACTTTAACTAAATCATGGAAAAAAGCATTTACTGGAGTAACAGATGCTTATTTGGGAGATTTACCAGATAACATGGAAGATTTTAAATTTGACTACAAAGGAGTAAGTTATACCCCACAATCTTATGCTAAGTCTTTGGATTTAGATATGGATGATTACATTTCATTAACTTCTTATTCTCACCACCCATTTTACCAAGATTTTGTAATTGAAGTACAAGATAACTGGGCTTTACAGTCTTGTTACAACTTACCTTTAGATGAATTTATGGAAGTAATGGAAAATGCAATCATGGATGGTTATACATTTGCATGGGGAGCAGATATCTCTGAAAAAGGATTCTCTGCAAGAGATGCTTTAGCAATTTTACCAAAAGATGAATCTACAATTAAAGTAAAAGGAAAAAACAACAAACACTTTAGTGATGCAGGAGAAATGAAAATTAGTAATGCATTTATGACTCCAGTAGAAGAAAGAATTGTTACTCAAGCAGAAAGACAAGATGCTTTTGACAGACAAGAAACTACTGATGATCACGGGATGCACATTACAGGAATTGTAAAAGATCAAAAAGGAACTAAATATTTTGTAGTGAAAAACTCATGGGGAGATTACAACCAATGTGATGGTTATTTCTATGCTTCTTTCCCTTACGTAAGATATAAAACTATGAATATTCAAATTCATAAAGATGCTTTACCAAAGTCTTTGAGAAAGAAATTAGGGATTAAGTAATCTTAGTAATTAGATATTAGTGACAAGTAAATAGTTTGTTGCTGATGAAAATTATAAAAGCGAATCAACTGATAAAGTTGATTCGCTTTTTTTTATTATGAAAGATTAAGAGAATTTTATATTCTAATGTACTTTTTTGCTGTGTTTAATAACTACTTAGAGCAGTAGTATAAACTAGCTTTAGAATACCAATAATGGAGTGAAGAAAAGTGCTTGTAGAACCAATTTATTAAAAATAGAATTAATTCAATCCTTTAATGTAAACCAAAGAATCTGGTTTGTTTCCGGTTTTAACAAGTGATTTAATTTCTCTCAGTAAAATATGTGGTTGTATCAATCCTTTTTCAAAATAAGGAGTGGTAGCAGTATTACAAACCCCAATTTTATTTGCTTCAAAAACAGAAAGATATTTATACCGTTCATTTTTGTTTTGTAATGTTTGTAATGAAACTGGTTTATTGTTGTAAGTAAGCAATAGCCAATAATCTATTCCAGAATCATTTTTTAGGATGTACTCAAAATCTAATTTTTTAGATCCTGTTGTAGTATCATTAGAATAAAAATAATCTGCTCCTGCATCTTGAATTAATTGAGCTGTAAGGCTTTTTCCTCCAGGTAAAGTCCAAACATTATCATACAATTCTCCACACAAAACTCTTGGTTTAGCACTTTCGTTTTCTCTTACAATCTCTGCTAAATATTGAGTTTTGATTGAATTAAATATAGAATCGGCTATTCTTTCTTTGTCAAATAAAATTCCATATAGTTTTATCCATTCTGCTTGTGCAAGAGGGTGTGTTTCTTGGTATTCTACATTTGCTATAGTAGGAATTTCGAAAGAAGAGAACCAATCGTGATTTCCGTTACTAGGGTAAATTAAAGCCACATCAGGATGCAAAGAAACTATAAGTTCTTTATCTGGTTGTTGGTCATTCCCTACATCAATTGTATGTTTGGAAGCTAATTGTTCTTTTATTTTTTTATTGTAAAGTCCTTGCGAATAAGTAACTCCTTTTATTTTTTCTATTTCTCCTAAGGCATCAATAAATGAAATATAGGTAGAAGAATAAGCCAAAATATTACGAATAGGTGTTTTAATGATTTTTATATCAGATAAATTGCTCGTTTCTTTATCTGTAACCAAAAAATGATCTACCGTTTCTCCGTTCATAGGGTTAAGAACTGTTACTACATGACCTTCATTTGTTTTATAGATTTTAAGGCCCTTGGCATAGTCAAATTCTATTAGTTCTTCAAAGTTTATAGCTTCTTCTTTCGTGTTGTTTTCGGTACAGCTCGCAACAAAAATTAAAGAAATGAATAGGAGTAGAGTGTTTGTTTTAAATGAATTACGAATCATGGATTTATTCTTTTTATTTCCCAATTATTAGCTGTTTTTTTATAAGTTATTCTGTCGTGTAGTCGTTTAGCTCTTCCTTGCCAAAACTCGTAATAATTAGGTTTAATAATATATCCGCCCCAATGTGGAGGTCTTGGCACTTCTTTGTCTTTGTATTTCAAATCCAATTCAGCTAGTCTATCGGCAAGTTCCTTATGATTTTCTAGTTCTTCACTTTGGTGAGATGCCCAAGCTCCTAATTGACTTTCTCTAGGTCGGTTTGCAAAATACGCATCAGAAAACTCAGGATCTATTTTTTCTGCAACACCATACACTCTAATTTGTCTTTCTTTTTCTGCCCAAAAGAAATTGGCACAAACATTAGGGTTGTGTGCAATATCTTGTCCTTTTCGTCCCTTGTAGTTGGTAAAGAATACAAAGCCATCATCCTCTATACTTCTAAGGTAAACAACTCTTGTAGAGGGTGTATTATCTTTAGAAACAGTAGCAATATGAAACGCATAAGGTTCCATCACCATTTTATCTAAGGCTTCTTTAAACCAAGTTTCAAAAAGTTGTTTTGGGGAATCAGGAACATTAGATTCATCTAAAGTTCCGTATACGAAATCTCTTCTTTCGCTTGATATTTTTTTGTTTATATCTGACATAGTACGAAGTTAAGGAGAATTTTAAATTCAATTAATTTTTTTTGAGTAAATAAGAATTAGTTATTATGTGATAAGTAATATCTTATCTAGATTATTCCCAATTTTTATTGTTTCACCAACTTTTTTTGATTTTAGATTGATACCAATAGGAGAATCGGGAGCAATAGCAAAAAACAAAGAATCATCAGGTAATTTTAATTTACCAAGACCCGTAGAGATAAAGAAGGTAAACTCCTCACAATTAATAATACTTCCTAAAGAAATTTTAGAATTAACTGTGTTTGGATTTATTGTATAAACTTTCTCCAATTGAGATTTTAACACCTCTAATTGACCACCTAATCTTTCGTTTTCTAAATGAGCCATAGCCCTAGAAGTTTCGTGTTTATCTCCAGCAGAGCTTTTTGTATCAGAGTTTGCAGCTCCTTGAGTTTCGCTCATAATATCATTAATCCCTTTAATTTTAAGGTTCAAAGAATTAACACAAGCATTTATATAGTCCTCCTTAGTATAGTCCATTTTATATTTATTTCGTTTTGAAACCTTATACAGTAACATTACTTTCCAAAAATACACGGTTTAATTTATATATAACTGTTGTTATCCTTATTTTTGACTAATAAATAAAGTAAAATGAAATACTCGATAGATTTAACCTACCAAACCCCAAGAGAATGGGCAGAAAATGCAATAAAAGACATGGATTCTTTATTGCAAGATCACGCAGATAACGAAAGAAAAGTATCGGCAATGGCCATGGGATTGATTGCTAAATGTCCCGATAGAACAAAATGGATTCCAGAATTGATAGAAACTGCTATTGAAGAATTGGAACATTTTGAAGGTGTGTATAGATTCATGGAAAAAAGAGGAGTACAATTGCCACAAAAAATGGCAGAGGACAAGTACATGAAGCAATTAATAGGTGCTTGTAGATCTGGACAAGAAGAAAGACTTATAGACAGGATGCTTATTGCTAGCATTGTGGAGATGAGAGGGATGGAGAGATTCAAATTAATAAGTGAAGTGCTAGAAGATCCAGATTTGAAGCAATTTTACAAAGAAATATGGACAAGTGAAGCCAAGCATGGGACTATGTTTGTGAGACTATCATTGATGTATTGGGAAGAAGATGTAATTTACAAAAGACTAAGTGAACTTAACGAAATAGAGGGGAAGATTTGCGAAGGATTAGAATGGAGAAGTGCCATTCATTAATAAATGATTATGAAAAATATTTTTGTTCTAATAGAAGAAATAAAAAAAGAATTGATTTTTGAAACTTCTAGAAGCAGTGGAAAAGGAGGGCAGCATGTGAACAAAACTGAATCACGAGTTACTTTAGTGTGGAATTTTATGGAGTCTAATTTAATTTCTGAAAAGGAAAAACAATTGATTGTAGACAAAGTGAAATCGTATGTTTCGGGTAATATTATTCGAGTATCTACAGAGGAGAATCGCTCACAGATTAAGAATAAAAAGAAATCTATTTATAAACTAAAGAGTATACTAGAGGAAGCTTTTAAGGTAGATAAACCGAGAAAAAAATCTAGAGTTCCAAGATCTGTAAAGGAAAAAAGGATTAAGGATAAAAAACAAAAAGGAGAGACTAAGAAATCTAGAAAAAAGGTAGATAAAAGAGATTTTTAAGAACGTTTTTTTTTACAAAACATTGGTTTTGGAAGTAATTTAATGTTTATTATAAAAGGTTTTTACAAAATGGGTTACTTTTAAATAGTTGGTTTGTAGTTACAGTATAAATCAAAACTAAAAACTTATGAAACCTTTAATAAAAGCGATTTCGCTATTAGCATTAGCAGGATTTTTATTCTTTTCTTCCTGTAAAAAAGAAACACAAACATTTAATCCAAATATTCCTTCCCCTCCAGCAAATACCGATTATTTTGGAGAGAGTATGGTTACAGCATCTGTAGGAGGAACAATTAAAGATGAAAACAACAATGCAGTTGCAAATGCAACCGTAACTATAGGGAGTAATAACACTACAACAGATGTAAATGGAGTGTTTTTATTTAGAGACATTTCTGTAAATGAAAAGAGAACATTTGTAAAAGTGAATAAAAGCGGATTCTTTTTTGGGTCAAGAGCTCTTTATCCATCAGCAAATGCGGTTTCTTATGTGAATATTCAGTTATTATCTTCTAATAGTGTAGGTAGCTTTTCTTCTGTATCTGGAGGGATAATTAATGCTTCTGGAGTCAAATTAACTTTTCCTGCAAACTCTATTAAAGTAGAAGGAGGAGGAGTTTATTCTGGAACAGTAAATGTTGCAGCAAAGTTTTTGGATCCAGAGTCGGATGATATGTCAAGTCAAATGCCTGGAGATTTAATGGCAGTGAATTCATCTAATGAATTGAAAATTCTAGAAACCTATGGAATGGCAGCAGTAGAATTAACCTCTCCTTCAGGACAAAAACTAAATGTAGCAGACGGAAAAAAAGTAGAATTATCAGTTCCTCTTTCTGGAGCTTATTTAGCAGATGCACCAGCTTCAATTCCATTGTGGTATTTTCATGAAAGTGAAGGGATTTGGAAAGAAGAAGGTTCCGCAATTAAAGTTGGTAATGAATACGTGGGAGAAGTTTCTCATTTTTCTTTTTGGAATTGTGATAATCCTAATCCATCAACAACAATAAGTGGAACAATTTTGTGTGGAACAAACCCATTGGCTAATGTTTGGGTATCAATAACAAATCCTAGTGGTAGAATGTTGGGGGCAGTTCGTACTAATAGTACTGGAGGATTTAGTGGTTTTATACCAATGAATACTGCATTAACAATTAAAGTATATTCAGGAACAAGTTGCGCAACAAGTAGTTGGTTGGGAACTGTAATTTATACTGCAAATATAGGACCTTATTCATCTCCAGTTACTCTTGCCAATATTGTGGCATGCCCATCATCAGGAACTGGTAATGGTACATTAACGGTTAAACTTGTAGATTGTGCAGGAGCACCAATTTCCAATGGGGTATTAGAAGTAAATATAGGTTGGGCAAGGTATTTTTTATTTCCTAATGCAACTGGTGATGTAGTTACAAACATTACTTATTGTGCTAATGCAACAATTGACATTCAGGGGTATGATTATGCAAACTCTAAGATTAGTGCAATTCAAACAGTAAACACAGGAGCAACAATGAATGTTGGTAGCTTAACAGTTTGTGGAGCCATAGATGAATATATCACTTACAATTTGGATGGAACAAATTACAGAATAGATAAAGTTCCTACTAACCAAGTTTGGGAATATTCTTATACTGGTGCAACTCACATCTCGGGGTATGATGGAACTACAACAACTAATAATTTTACTGCAAAAATATTAGGAAATTCTGTGGGAACCTATGCAATGGAACCAGATTCAAATTATTTAGTAAATAGTTTAAATGTTTTACCGGCATCAACTTCTATGAATGCAACCTTTACTACATATGGAACAACATCAGGAAGTTATAAAATAGGAACTTTTACTGGGACATTTACAGATCAGTCTAGTATTGCTCATACATTAAATGGAACATTTAGATTAAAAAATCTATAATAACAGTTTTTGATTATTGATTAAAACCCTTTGAAATTCAATTTTCAAAGGGTTTTTTATGTTCAAATAAATAATTACTTCTTAATCCATACAAGTATTAATAACAGATTTATTAATTTAGCAGACACAATCTAAAATAGAACACACATGAATTATGACGTATTAGTATTAGGAACAGGTCCTGGAGGATATGTTGCAGCAATAAGAGCTTCACAATTAGGGCTTAAGGTAGCTGTAATAGAGAAAGAAAGTTTAGGTGGAATCTGTCTTAACTGGGGATGTATCCCAACAAAGGCTTTGTTGAAAAGTGCAAACGTATTTGAATACATCAATCATGCTGCTGATTACGGAATTACTGTAAAAGATGCAAAACATGATTTTGATGCTATAGTAAAAAGAAGTAGAGGAGTAGCAGAAGGAATGAGTGGAGGAGTGAAATTCTTGATGAAAAAGAATAAAATAGACGTAATTGAAGGAACAGGAAAAGTACTTCCTGGGAAGAAAATTGCAGTAACTGATGCAAAAGGTGCCGTTACAGAATATTCTGCAACTAGCATTATTATTGCAACAGGAGCAAGATCAAGACAATTACCAAACTTACCACAAGATGGTAAAAACATTATTGGATACAGAGAAGCTTTAGTATTGCCAAAACAACCAAAAAGATTGGTAGTTGTAGGTTCTGGAGCAATTGGAGTAGAGTTTGCATATTTCTATAATGCAATGGGAACTGAGGTAACTGTTGTAGAATATATGCCAAACATAGTTCCTGTAGAAGATGTAGATGTTTCTAAGCAATTAGAAAAAAGCTTTAAGAAGCAAGGGATTAAAGTAATGACAAATTCTTCAGTAGAGAAAGTAGATGTAACAGCAAATGGTTGTTCAGTTACTATCAAAACTAAAAAAGGAGAAGAAAAAATAGAATGTGATGTTGTTCTTTCGGCTGTAGGGATTGTAGCTAATTTAGAAAACATAGGATTAGAAGAAGTAGGAATTGCAACTGATAACGGAAAGATTTTGGTAAGTGAAAACTATCAAACTAATATCCCTGGATATTACGCAATTGGAGATTGTACTCCAGGTGCAGCCTTAGCTCACGTAGCTTCTGCAGAAGGAATTATCTGTGTAGAAGGAATAGCAGGACAAAACCCAGATGCTTTGGATTACGGAAATATCCCAGGATGTACTTACTGTTCTCCAGAAGTTTCTTCTGTAGGTATGACAGAAGCACAAGCAAAAGATGCTGGTTATGAAATCAAAGTAGGTAAATTTCCATTTTCTGCTTCAGGAAAAGCAAGTGCAGCAGGACACAAAGATGGTTTTGTAAAACTTATTTTTGATGCCAAATACGGAGAATTACTAGGAGGACACATGATTGGAAGTAACGTAACTGAAATGGTTGCAGAATTAGTAGCTCTAAGAAAATTAGAAACTACAGGTCATGATATCATTAAAACTGTACACCCTCACCCAACAATGAGTGAAGCAGTAATGGAAGCAGCAGCTGCTGCTTATGGTGAAGTGATTCACTTGTAAGAAATAAACTTAGATTAATTTAAATCCTCAATTGCCAAAGCGATTGGGGATTTTTTTTTGGTTTTAAAATTCGTCAATAATAATTCATTGTCATTTCCTTGAGGGAGGGAATCTTAAAGCGAGAAAATACCTGATGAATAAAATTCCTGCCTTCGCAGGAATGACAAATACGATTATATGTTAGTCTCTTTATTGTAAATTGAAATAAAATCTCCATTAGCATTAAATAATGAAAATTCAAGACTATTATTTGTTCCAATTCGTTCTTTCATAAACTCTAAAGCTGAAAATCTATCTTTAAATATCCAATAAACATTATTATTATCAAATGAAATATTGAGCCTTTTAAACTGCTTATTTAGTAATATTCCAGTTTCATATTCAACAGCTAATATTGAAAAATGTCCTATTTCTATTATTGGTGCATTCATTTCAATAATTTAACCTCCTTCATCTCAAACTCCCTCACTTCATTTTGGTCAATTTTCATTACCAAAAAACCATTATTTTTCACTTCTATAATTTCTCCTTTTACTTGTCTGTTTTCTTTCACAATTAAGTAATCCAATTCAGTTTTGTAACCAATAAGGTTGGCGTAATAATAGGCTTTAATATCTTCCGTTCTGTTCAATTCTAGTTTTCTAATATTCAGCTCTAAATATTTAAAATATTTATTTAATACAACACTTTTATTCAATTGATTTTGAGACTCTAAATACAATGATGTCGCATTCTTGTTGTAAGTATATTTTTTCTGATTTACATTCAATCCAATCCCAATTATTGAATAATTTAATGAGCTACCTTTTAGGGTGTTTTCTATTAAAATTCCTGCAATTTTTTTTCCAGAAACTAACAAGTCATTAGGCCATTTTATTTGAGTGTTTTCACAATAATTAGAAACCAATTCATGCAAAGAATTACAAACTGCCATGCTCAGTAAAAAATTATTAGCCACAGAAATAAAGTTGGTTTTTAGATAGATACTAAAAGTTAAATTTTTACCATCTTCGCTTTCCCAGCTGTTTCCTCTTTGTCCTCGGCCTTTTGTCTGATTATGTGCCAAAATAACAGAGCCATTTAGCACATTTGTCTTGTTTATGTATTTGGAGAGGTAATTGTTGGTAGAATCCACAGATTCAAGTTCAATTATTTTTTTTCCAATAAATAGATTAGCCTCCATAAGTATTGCTTTTTACTAAAGTAAATGGAAAAGTTTGAAAAATAGTGATAAAAAAGAAAAATCTTAAATGCACAACTTGAAAAAATGTAGTAAGTTTACAATTCGTAAAAAAAATCAATGAATAAACAATCAGAAACCTATACAAAACAACTTGTCGATAGTATAGTAGAAGGGATGCAAGACATGAAAGCACACGATATTAAGTGTGTGGATTTAAGAGAAATTCCAAATGCGGTTACCAGCTATTTTATAGTTTGCCATGGAGAATCAACTACACAAGTGGATTCTATTGCTAAATCTGTAGAAAAAGTTACCTCAGAACAACTTCAAGAAAAACCATTTCACAAAGAAGGATCAGATAATTCCCTATGGATATTATTGGATTACATTGATGTGATGGTTCATGTTTTTTATAAAGAAACAAGAGATCATTATGATATTGAAGGATTGTGGGCTGACGCAAAAATTATTAATATAGAAGATTAAGACAAATATGGCAGATAACAAAAAAACAGCACCAAAAAAAAATAACTCTAAACCTGGTATGCCTAAGTTCAATTTTTATTGGATTTATGGAATTGCCATAGCAGCAATTATTGGATTTAGTGTTTTTGGTAATGCACCAACAGGAAACAGAGTAATAAACTTTGGTAAGTTTCAAGAAATGGCCGAAAAAGGTCATGTTGATAAAATTACTTACGTAAAAAATACAGGAATTGCAGAAGTATCTTTAAAACAAGAGGCTATTGACAATAACGAAGAATACTCAAACTTCCGAAGACAAACAGTATTTAATAGATCAAGAGTAAATTATTCTTTTGATGCACCACCAAATGAAGAATTTTACAAAGAGTTAAAAGAAATAAACGACAAGTTACCAGCAGAAAAGCAATTTACAATAGCTTTTGGAATGCAACAAGACTACAGTTGGTTGACTAGTTTGTTATTCTTTGTAGGGATTATCGCATTGTGGTTCTTTATAATGAGAAGAATGAGTGGAGGAGGATCTGGTGCCGGAGGTGGTGGAGGTCAAATCTTCAACATAGGAAAATCTAAAGCAAAACTATTTGATAAAGGAAAAGATATTAATGTTTCTTTTAAAGATGTAGCAGGACTAGAAGGTGCAAAAGAAGAAATTCAAGAAATAGTAGATTTCCTTAAAAACCCAAAGAAATATACTTCATTAGGAGCCAAAATTCCTAAAGGGGCATTATTAGTTGGATTACCAGGGACAGGAAAAACGTTATTGGCAAAGGCTGTGGCTGGAGAAGCGAAGGTTCCTTTCTTTTCTATGTCAGGTTCAGACTTTGTAGAGATGTTTGTAGGTGTAGGAGCATCTAGAGTAAGAGACTTGTTTAAACAAGCCAAAGAAAAATCACCTTGTATTATTTTTATTGATGAGATTGATGCAATTGGTAAAGCTAGAGGGAACAATCCTAACATGGGAAGTAATGATGAAAGAGAGAATACTCTTAATCAATTATTGACTGAAATGGATGGGTTTGGAACTAACAGTGGTGTTATTATATTGGCAGCAACCAACAGAGCCGATATATTGGATAAAGCCTTGATGAGAGCAGGAAGATTTGACAGACAAATCCATGTAGATATGCCTGATATCAATGAAAGAAAAGAAATTTTTCAAGTTCATTTAAGACCATTGAAATTAGAAAAAGATTTTGATGTTGAGTTTATGGCAAAACAAACTCCTGGATTTTCTGGAGCAGATATAGCAAACTTATGTAACGAAGCAGCATTAATTGCAGCTCGTAAAAAGAAGAATGTTGTAGAAAAGCAAGATTTCTTGGATGCTGTGGATAGATTGATTGGTGGATTAGAAAAGAAAAATAAACTAATTACACAATCCGAAAGAGAAAAAATCGCTTACCACGAAGCTGGTCATGCAACTGTTAGTTGGTTAACTAAATATGCATCTCCATTAATTAAGGTAACAATTGTACCAAGAGGTAAAAGTTTAGGTGCTGCATGGTACTTACCGGAAGAAAGACAATTAACTACTACAAACCATATGTTGGATGAAATGTGTGCAACAATGGGAGGTAGAGCAGCTGAAAAAGTTATCTATGGTGAGATATCTACAGGAGCACTAAGTGATCTTGAAAAAGCAACAAAGCAAGCTTACGCTATGGTTAGTGTTTACGGTTTGAATGAGAAATTAGGAAATATTAGTTTTTATAATTCTCAAGATAATGGATTTACAAAACCATACAGTGATAACACTGCTCAAACGATTGATGAAGAAGTTAGTAAGATGATTGAGATTCAGTATGAAAGAGCTCAAAAAATACTAACAGAAAACAAAGATAAACTGACTCAAATTGCACAATTACTGCTTGAAAAAGAGGTAATCTTCAAAGCAGATTTAGAAAGTATTCTTGGAGAGAGAGCATTTAAAAAGGAAGAGCCATTGGCTTCACTTGAAAAAAAAGCACTTGAAGCGAAGGCTTTAGAAAACAAAGAAGAAGAATAACCATCTTTAACAAAAAAAACTATTGAGTAATTTAGTAACACGATCTATTACTGGTGTCATTTTTGTCGCCACTATAATATTCTGTATATCATGGAATGAGTACAGTACAGGAATTTTATTCCTTGTACTGTCTACTCTTGGTTCTTATGAGTTTTATCAGATTCTTAATAAAAAAGAATTATCTAATAACACGAAATACGGACCTTTTGTAAATGTAGTAGTCTATACGTTACTTACTCTTTCATTTTTAGGAGTTATAGATTATAGATTTCTATTTCTTATTGTACCATTTATGATCATATTGGTACTTCAAGAATTGTATATTGAAGATAATATTCCATATCAAAACATAAGTAGCACCTTGTTTTCATTGCTATATATTACCTTACCATTTTCAGTTTTAAATTACTTAGCTTTTAATGATGAGTTTTACAACAAAATAGAATTATCACAAAACTGGAGTTTACTAGCAGGTTTTTTTATTATCCTTTGGACTAGTGATTCAATGGCTTATTTGGTAGGAAGAGCAATAGGTAAACACAAATTATTTGCAAGAGTTTCGCCAGGTAAAACTTGGGAAGGGTTCTTCGGAGGATTTGTTTTTGCTATTTTAGCAGGTTATTTATTTTCTTACTTTACCGATAGCAACCCTATTCATTGGATTATAATGGCGGCTATAATTAGTGTTTTTGGAATGTTAGGAGATTTAAGTGAATCTCTACTTAAACGAAGTGGTGGAGTGAAAGACTCAGGTAATATCTTACCCGGTCACGGAGGAATTTTAGACAGATTTGATGGTATATTTTTTAGTGCACCATTAGTATTAACTTATCTATTATTTATATAGAATTATGAAAATTAACAAAGAAGGATATATTATTATTTTAGTTTCTGCCTTGATTATAGCAGGATTATTGTGGGTTTTGGATTATTTAATTCCAATTCAATGGATTGTTACAATTTTAGGATTAATGGGAGGAGTTTTATTCTTCCTAATTATTTGGTTCTTCAGAATGCCACCAAGAACGGCTGTAATGGATATTAATAAAATCATAGCACCTTCTGATGGGAAAGTAGTAATTATAGAGAAAGTTCATGAGCCTGAGTATTTTCAAGATGAAAGAATACAAGTATCAATCTTTATGTCGCCACTAAATGTGCATGCGCAATGGTATCCAATAAAAGGAAAAGTAAAGTATTACAAATATCACCCAGGGAAATACTTAGTAGCTTGGCATCCTAAATCTTCTACTTTAAACGAAAGAAGTACTTTGGTTCTTGAAAACAAAGATGGAACAGAAATTTTGGTAAGACAAATTGCAGGAGCTGTAGCAAGAAGAATTGTAACCTATTCGGAAGTTGGGCAAGATTGTGATCAAGGTCAAGAATTTGGATTTATTAAATTTGGATCAAGAATAGATTTATTTTTACCCTTAGATTCTAAAATTATTGCAAAAATTGGTGATAAGACTCAAGGTTCTCTATCCACAATAGCAGAATTTTAACAATAATAAAAAACTTGTGGAACAATTTTTGTTTATATTTGGGTATAAATCAAATAAAAATACCATCAAAATGAAAAAAATACTTTTAACCCTAGGATTAACGATAGCAGCAATTACAATGTCGTTTAACGGAATATCACAATCTAGTGATGCTACTGTAAACAAAGCAGAAACAGTTGAAGTGACTAAAAAAAGTAACCAAGAAACTAAAAAAGCTTGTTGTGCAAAAGGAACATCTAAAAAAGCTTGTGCAATGGCAAAATCTAAAGAATCTAGCGAAACTAAAACATCAGGTGTTGCAGGATCTAAACAAGAAGCTACAGCTAAAACAGGAAAATCTTGTTCTAAATCTAAAAAAGGAGCTTGTTGTGCGTCTAAACTGAAAGCAACTGAAGTAAAAGAGGAAAGCAAAGCTACAGAGATAAAAATGTAGTAAAAGAAAATTAAACAAACTTATTAAACACCAACTTATTTTTAAGTTGGTGTTTTTTTTGTGCCAATTTTCAAGGCAAATTTTGCCACAACAAAAGGTTCATACAATTATGTGATTTTTGTTACAAACCCTTATTCATAAATGAAATAAATTTGTAATACAAGAAACCTAAAAACAGTAAAAAATGAAAGTAGAACAAATATTTACAAGTTGTATTGCTGAAATGGCTTATTATATAGAGTCGAATAAAGAAGTAGCAATCATAGATCCATTAAGAGAAGTAGAACCTTATTTGGAAAGAGCAAAGAATGACAATGCTGTAATAAAATATATATTTTTAACTCATTTTCATGCAGATTTTGTTTCGGGACATGTGGATCTTGCCAATAAAACGGGTGCAAAAATTGTATATGGACCTGGGGCCAAAGCAAGTTTTGATTTTTATGAAGGATCTGATAATGAAATTTTTAAATTAGGAAATACTGAAATTAAACTAATTCATACACCAGGGCATACCATGGAATCTTCTTCTTTTTATATGGAAGACAAAGAGAATAATAAAAAATATTTGTTCTCTGGAGATGCCTTATTTATAGGAGATGTAGGAAGACCAGATTTAGCAGTAAAATCGGATTTAACAGAAAAAGACCTAGCAGGACATTTATTTCATTCATTGAGAAACAAAATAATGAAATTGGAGGATGATACAATTGTTTATCCTAACCATGGGGCAGGTAGTGCTTGCGGTAAAAACATGAGCAAAGAAACTTGGGATACTTTGGGCAACCAAAAAAAGTCTAATTATGCTTTGCGTGCAGATATGACCAAAGAGGAATTTATAACTGAAGTAACTTCAGGAATAAAACCACCACCACAATATTTCCCTAAAAACGCAGGGATGAATAAAGGGATAAATAAATCTATAGATGAAATATTTGAAGCAGGACTAAATGAAATAGATGTAGCGACATTTAAAGAAATGAGTGATGACAGCAGCTACTTGGTGTTAGATACAAGAGAAGGAACTGAATATACAGAGTTGGGTACAATTCCTGGAGCTATGTGGATAGGAATAGACGGAAGTTTTGCACCTTGGGTTGGAGCTTTGATTACAGATATAAATCAAAAAATAATATTTGTTGCCGACAAAGGAAGAGAGCATGAGGTTGTAAAAAGATTGGCAAGAGTTGGGTATGATAACTCATTAGGTTATCTAAAAGGTGGGTTTGAATCTTGGATAAACTCTGGAAATAAAGTAGATAAAATTGATTCTATTTCGGCATTCGAATTTGAAGAAATGTTGGTTAAGAATGAAATGGAAGCTCCATTAGATGTAAGAAAAGAATCAGAATATCAATCAGAACATGTATTAGGGCTGGAAAACTTTCCTTTGGATAATATAAACACTAATTTTGCAGAGATAGATAGCAATAAAAAATATTTCTTGCATTGTGCAGGAGGATATAGGTCATTAATAGCTTGTTCCATATTTAAAAGAAACGGAGTAAAACAAGTAACAGATGTAAGAGGAGGATTTGCTGCTATAAAGAATACAGAAATAAAGTGTAGTGACTACGTTTGTCCTACAACTTTGTTATAATTAAAACGAAAGATGAATACATATAGTTTTAAAATACAAAACTTGAAATGTGGAGGTTGTGGGAATACTGTGACTAAAAACATTAGTGAGATAGAAAACGTAGAAAATGTAACAATTGATTTAGAAGAATCAATTGTTACGTTTGATGCAACAGAAAATGGACCAGAAGAAGTAAAGAAAAAATTAGCTTCTTTGGGTTATCCATTAGAGGATGAATTGAATTCTACATTAAGTAAAGCAAAATCATACGTGAGTTGTATGGTTGGAAAAATGACAAAATAACTATGGGAAATTTTATAAAGTTAATAAACGGAGATAAGCCAGTATTGGCCGATTTTTTTGCAACATGGTGTGGACCATGTAAAACAATGTCGCCTATATTGGTAGAAGCTAAAGGAAAGCTAGAAGATAAAGTTACAGTTGTAAAAATAGATGTAGATAAGAATCAAGCAGCTGCAAGTAAATTTAATGTAAGAGGAGTGCCTACTTTGGTTCTATTTAAGGACGGAAAAATTGTTTGGAGAAAATCTGGAGTTATGTCAGCCGATCAATTGGTGGGAGAGATTCAAGCATTTTTAAATTAAAAGAATAGCATTTATTTAATAGATAGAATTTTGCAGCAACAAAAAAAATGTTGAAATTGCGGCTTAATATTATTTAGATGCTAATATATATTCTTTCAAGATATAGAACTTCATACTCTACAGCTAGATTATATGAGGTTGCTTTGAGTAAGGGACACAAAGTGAAAATTATTGATTACATGCAATGTGAATTAAAAATTGGATCGGAATCTCATATTTATTACCAAGGCCAAGAGTTAGAAAAACCAGATTATATCATTCCAAGAATTGGAGCTTCTGCAACTTTTCATGGATCAAATGTGGTACGTCAATTCGAAATGATGAAAGTGAAAACAGTAGTTTCTGCAGATGGACTTTTAAAATCTAGAGATAAATTACGTGCTTCTCAGAATATGGAATTTAATGATATTATGATTCCTGTCTCATACTTTCCTTCACCTAATCAAGATAATTTCGACTATATGATTAGTCAAGTAGGAGGTATTCCTTTAATTATTAAACTATTGGAGAGCACTCAAGGATTAGGAGTGTTTTTATTGAATGACAAAGATGAAGCCAGAAAATTATTGAATCAGTTTAATTCTCAAAATGCCAAATATTTATTGCAAGAGTATATAGAAGAAAGCAAAGGTATGGATGTGAGAGCTTTTGTAGTTGGAGGAAAGGTAGTTGCTGCAATGAAAAGAATAGCATTGACGGGCGAGTTTAGATCCAATATTCACAGAGGAGGAAGAGGAGAAGTAGTTATCTTAACAAAAGAGGAGGAACAATTGGCAATAAAGACAGCCCAAGTATTAAACTTGGATGTAGCAGGTGTAGATATTCTACAATCAAAAAGAGGACCTCTTGTTCTTGAAGTTAATTCTTCGCCAGGGTTAGAGGGCATAGAGAAATATACTCAAATAGATGTCTCTGGAACAATTGTAGATTTCTTAGAATCTCATTAATAGAAAGGAAAGTTATTATTTTCCTTTTCTTTTCAATACGATTATAACGGTATATAACAAGATTTTTAAATCAAGGGATAGCGATTGATTTTTGATATAAAGCATATCGTATTTTAATCTTTGTACCATTTGCTCTACATTTTCTGCATATCCATATTTTACTTGTCCCCAAGAGGTAATTCCTGGTTGAACTTTGTGTAAATGCTTGTAATGTGGAGCTTCCAAAATAATTTTATCTATAAAAAATTGTCTTTCTGGTCTTGGACCAACAAGAGACATATCGTTTTTCAAAACATTAAAGAATTGAGGAATTTCATCTAATCTTGTTTTTCTAAGAATTTTACCAATTTTTGTAATCCTAGGGTCATTTTCACTTGATAGCTGTGGTCCATTTTTTTCGGAATTAATTGCCATAGTTCTAAATTTGAAAATTTCAAATTCATCTCCATGTAATCCGATTCTAATTTGCTTAAAAAGGATAGGTCCTTTAGAGCTTCTTTTTATTAAAATAGGAATAATGAGGTAGGCAGGAATAAGAAGTATTATAGCAATAGAAGAAAGAAAAATATCCATTCCTCGTTTTATCCTTTTTTGCCATTTTGGTAAAATATCTGTTTTTAACTCCATAAACGGAGTTCCAAACAAACTACTTGTTTTTACACTATTGGAGAGAATATCGTAAGTGTCTGGAATAATTTTTATCGTAAGATTATACCCTTCCACTTCGTTTATTATTGTTTCTAAGGTTTTATGTTCGTTAGATTCTACAGCAATAATTATTTCTTCAATGTCATTGTTTTGAATCGCAAAATGTAAATCGGGAAGTGTACCCAATTCAGGAATATAATCCTTAAGTATAGTGTCTTTCCCGTTTACTCTGATGTATCCTTTAAAAATATTTCCTCCGTAATTTTTTCCAACATTTATTTCATTAAATGTTTCGAATGCTTTCTCATTTCCACCAATAATAATGGTATTGAAACCAATTTTCTTCTGGTGAATGTTCTTCACAATCATGGATGTTAGAACAAATCTTCCTATTAAGGTTAAAATAAATTGCAAACAGAATAAAACGATAAAAGAAGTATAATAATCGGAGTAAACAGTTATGTTATCATCTAAAATGAATACAAAGAAAACACATAACGTTCCTATGAAAGAGGACATAAATGTATTGGATAACACTTGCATTCTGTATTTCCTATATACATTATCGTACGAACCAAAAAGCCAATAACCAATTACCCAAAGTAAAGGGATAATTATTAATCCTAGGTAAAATCTTTCAGAAAATTCAAAAGGAATATTTTCAATTTGAGTTTTTCTAAAATAGAAGAATACCGACCAGGAAATTAATGCTGATAAGTAATCAAAAATCAAAAATAAATATTTAATCGAACTCTTTTTTTTCATTATTTTTTAGAAAATAACTTTTACATTATCAATAAATACAACTGGAGGTGTAGTTACATCTTTACTTACCTCAAAGTAGATGTCAAATTCAGTTGCTGACAATTGCGAACTCACAAGGTCTGTTAAATTTAAATACGCTTTCTTCCAAGTATTAGTTGGTAATAAGTTGGCATTTTCTAATTTTACAGTGGCTGTAGAAGAATTGTTGTGATAAATACCTGAAGTTAAAATAGAATTTGTTTTGTAGTCAAATTCCATATAAACTGGACTACCTGCTTTTGGAAAAGAATTAAAAAGAGATTCATTTGTTTTTCCTTCGTATAAAAGGTGAGAAGTGCCAAATACAATTTTACCTGATCCATTTCCTTCTAGTACTTCGTCAGGATCTAAAGTAATCATCATATCTGTATCGCTATAAGAAAGGCTAGAGAATTTAACACCTGGATCTTCAAAATCTTCTATCCAAAAAGTAGTTCCAGTTTCATATTCCAATACTGGCGTAATCGTATCTAAATTTTGAGGCGTAGAATTTAATTTAACTTCATAGGGATTAAGAAAAGCATGCCTTATTCTTACAGAAGAGGATAAATTATTTTTTATTCCTCCGTATACAATTAAATTGTAATTTCCTTCTACGTGAATAGGAATTTTACTAGGTAGCTCATAAACTCCAATTAAAGATCCATCCACATATACCCAAGCATCTATAATATTATCTATGCTTGTACCTTCATTTGATTTGGCATTTACAACAATGTCATCTATGTAAATATAAGAAGGAATAATTTCTTCTGGGTCATACAATTTACAAGAAGAGACGGCAATTAGGAGGGTAACAATGAGAATATAATAATTTTTCATAAATGGATTGGCAAGTGTAACGTTTTTAAGTCTATGCGAATTTAAGATAAACGTAATAATTATGAAAAATAGTGTGTTAAAGTTTACAAATTTGAAGGAAATTTTTCTCCAGAGAATTTCATCTTTTCAATTATAATTGAGGCTATTCTTAATGCATTATAACCATCTTCCACAGTCACAAGGGGTTGTGTGTTGTTGTTGATGGAATTAGCGAAAGATTGTAGTTCATCTTTTATTGCATTGTTTTCTTTAATAGCAGGTTTTTCAAACAAAATTTCCTTTTTACCTTTGTCTTCACCCAAATCCAAGACTACAGAAAACGGATCAACTTCGCCTTCTACATTTTTCATCTGAAGAACTGCGGCATCTTTTGCAGAAAAATCAACACTTATGTAAGCGTTTTTCTGAAATATTCTTGTTTTACGCATGTTCTTAAGTGAAACCCTGCTAGCTGTAAGATTTGCTACACAACCATTGTCAAATTCTATTCTAGCGTTTGCAATGTCTGGAGTTTCGCTAACTATTGCAACTCCATTTGCACTTATTCTTTTTACATTAGATTTTACAATACTCAATATAATGTCAATGTCGTGAATCATTAAATCATGAATTACAGAAACATCTGTACCTCTGGGGTTAAACTCTGCCAGCCTGTGGCTTTCTACAAACATTGGGTTTTCAATTTTGTCTTGTATAGATAAGAATGCAGGATTAAAACGCTCTACGTGTCCTATCTGAACTTTAACATTTGCTTCAGCCGAAAGGCTAATCAATGTTTTAGCTTCTTCTGTTGTGTTTGTAATTGGTTTCTCTATAAATATATGTTTGGATGCAATGATAGATTTTCTTGCACAGTCAAAATGAGATAGAGTGGGAGTTACAATATCTACTACGTCTACAGAATTAATTAATTCTTCAATCGTATCAAATGATTTAATCCCGTATTCCTTTTCAATTTCTTTAGATACTTCTTTATCGGTATCATGAAAACCTATAAGTTCGTAATCAGATATTTGTTGAATACATTTAATATGTATTTTGCCTAAATGACCTGCTCCAAGAACTCCAATTTTCAACATAAATGATTTCAATAATAATTAATCAAAATTATGGAAATACTATGGGATAAACCTAACAAACATTAAATCTTATTAACACTTAATTTATAATTACTTTTTACGGTTCTTACGTGCTTTTTCACGAGCTTCTCGGTCTTTCATTTCTTTAATTAGTTGGGCTCTTGTATACGGAATTATTTTTCCAGCTTCAATATCTTCAACCACTAATTTGAGCATCCAGTCTTCTTTGGGGTCAAATTTATTTTTTAAATCTGTACTGCCAAATGACCATAATACTGAATTCCAAAAAAATGCTGTTCTCCCGTTTTTGTATTTTTTTATTAATTCATATGCCGTAAATCCTGTTTCTCTATGAACCAATCTTGTTAAGTAATCACCTCTCACATCTGTAAGATTCTTAATTTCATAAGAATATTCATCCCACAAGGTTTTCTTCAACTCCTTGTTTGTTTTTTTTGATTTTCTTCTTTTTCGAGATTCTTCTTTTTCAATTTTAGCTAGTTCCGCTTCGTGTGAATCTACTATAGAATCAATAATTTTGGCATAGGTATACATTCTTTTGGCAAAGAAAACTGTTCGGTTCCATTCTCTTGCAAAATCAGGGTCGGTATAATTAAACTCCCTAAGGACAAAAACGGGAATGGTATCTCCGTTTTCAATGATGTACATAGCTTGGTTCTTGGTGCTATCTACAGGTGAATTTGTTTTATTATTCTGAGAGAATATTGTCCCAGATAATAAGAATAGAAATATGAGAAGTTTTAGTTTCATTGCTATAATTTACAATAAATTATACAATAATGATTCCATTATTTAACTCTGTCGTATTTAATTTCTGTTTTGAAATTGTATTTTTTCATTACAGCTTCAGTAATTATATAATTTTTCTTTGTTTTTAGAATCGTAAAATAAATTTTTTCACCCTGCAATATTTGACTTACGTCCATATTGTTAGGGTTTTCAAGTATTTTATAATCACTAATGTAGTATTCACAGTCAGATGTCCAAGTAATTTTACTCTTCAGTTTTAGTTTATTATCCGAACTATATTCTATCTGATAGTTGTCTTTTCTTATTATGTAAGTATCAAACTTTTCATTTTTTACTACATATTTACCCGTCTTAAAGCTACTACAATCGTATTTTTTGAAACTAAGATTCATCCCACCCATCAAAAATAATAAGAGTATTAGGGATAGAGTGGAAGTGATTCTTTTAGTCATAAAATTTAGTTTAATAGAGATCTATTTAATTTCCAATTGCTTTTCGCAGTTTCGGAGTTTGTTGCTTTATTTCCTTCGTTTTGTTCCTCAAACATTATTGCTGCAAACATTGCTGCTACTTTTTCTTCTTCTGGGTCAAAATTATCTAAAACAGAAGGGTCAGAAAAGTAGTTTTTTACAAAGTTCGTATCAAAAGTACTGTCTACAAACTTCTCGTGATTAATGGTGTATTTACAAAAGTCTAAGGTAGTTTCAACTCCGGTAATTTCATATTCATCAATCGCCTTGTTCATTCTAGAAATTGCTTCCTCACGGTTTTTTCCATGAGTTATAAGTTTTGCAATCATTGGATCATAATAAATAGGAATGTCCATTCCTTCTTCCAATCCATCATCTACACGTACTCCGTTTCCTTGTGGTCTTCTGTATGTTTCTAGTTTTCCAATGTCTGGTAAGAAATTGTTTCTTGGGTTCTCTGCATATACTCTTACCTCTAGCGAATGTCCATTTATAGATAATTCTTCTTGTGTAAAGCTTAATTTTTCTCCACGAGCTACATTAATTTGTTCTTTCACCAAATCAATTCCAGTAATCATTTCGCTCACAGGATGCTCTACTTGTAGCCTTGTGTTCATTTCTAAGAAATAGAAATTTTTGTTTTCGTCCATAAGGAATTCAACAGTTCCTGCTCCGTAATAATCGCAACTTCTTGCAACATCACAAGCGGCTTTCCCCATTCTCTCTCTCAATTCTTGAGGAACAGAAGCAGAAGGTGCCTCTTCAATCACTTTTTGGTGTCTTCTTTGTATAGAACATTCTCTATCAAATAAATATACAACATTTCCGTGAGTATCTGCAATTAGCTGAATTTCTATGTGTTTTGGTGAACCTACATATTTTTCGATAAATACTTCTCCGTTTCCAAAACTAGAAATAGCCTCAGACACGGCTCTATCCATTTGTTCTTCAAATTCTTCTTCGTTTTCTACTACCCTCATTCCTTTTCCTCCACCTCCAGCAGAAGCCTTGATTAAGATTGGGAATCCTATTTCTTTGGCAATTTTCTTAGCAGCTGGAATATCAGAAATAGCATGATCCGTTCCAGGAACCATAGGAATGTCGTAAGCTTTTACGGTATCCTTTGCCATCAATTTATCTCCCATCAATTCTATTGATTTTGGAGATGGGCCAATGAAGGTGATTCCTGCATCTGTAGCTTTTTGTACAAATTCTGCATTTTCCGATAAAAAACCATAACCTGGGTGAATTCCATCAACATTCAAATCTTTACAAATTTGAATAATTTTATCTCCCAATAAATAACTCTCAGCACTTGGCGGAGGTCCCACACATACTGCTTCGTCTGCATATCTTACAAAAGGAGCATTTCTGTCGGCTTCCGAAAAGATAGCTACAGTTTTTATATTCATTTCTTTGGCAGATCGCATTACTCTCAATGCTATTTCTCCACGGTTGGC